>CAZKIR010000404.1:1674-4023 GCA_964552835.1 uncultured Bacteroidales bacterium | reverse complement strand
GGTTAAAATTTTTTTTTTAATCTTGTTAATGATGCTGTGGATGCCTTATGGATGTAACCTTAATTTCCTGTTTAACACGGGTAGCGGGTACAAGGCAGGTACGGTAGAAGTGGACATTAAAGGGGTAGGTGAAAAGATTGAAGAACTCGAGGGCCAACTCGAAAAATTCTCTGGTGAAAGGCGGGAATCTATAAAAAATTTACTGGAAACAGAATACCTTAAAAGGGATATTTATTACTTGGCCCAAGAGAAAAAATTTCAAGAAGCCAGAAAAATCCTGGATAAAAAAATTGTTTCGGCCAGGCTTGCTGGCCGGGTACAATTGGAAAAAACAGCCCGGGGGTTAAAAAAGCAGGTAATATCTGCCAAGATTGACCATGAGGTGAAAAATGCTAATTTTTCAGCAAAAGAAAAAGTTGCCCTCCAGGAAGAGGTAGGTCAATACCTTAAACGGGTAAACAATTGGGAACTGTTAAAGCCCTTTTCGTTAAAAAAATTTAGCTTAGTCTACGTGTACCTTATCCAACAAGAAAAATACGAGGATGCCCGGGTTATTACCATGGAACAGTTAAAAAGGGCAAGGGAAGTAAACAACCAGATAGAAATTGACGTGTACGGGGCATACCAGGCCAACTATACCAGCCGCGTGCAAGCCCGGGGCAGGTTGTACCAGGAGGTATTGGAAAGCGAAAAGAGCTTTCAAAGATATTTTCAAACCTATTACGCCGAAGAAAACCCCGGATCATACGATGGCGCGATGGACATGGTTACCTCGGCGCAGCGATATGCCCGGGAAAAAAATCTTAACAAAGCGGTCCAGTTCCTTGAAAAATATGAAAACCGAATATTGGCAGCCCGGCTAAACTATCAGTCAAACCGTGACCTGGACTTGTTGACTAATAATAAGAAAGAATTTGAGCACGTGTTTCACCAGCGCCTCGAGGCTGATCCCGACAAGGGCTATAAAAATACCCGTGCATTTATTGATACTTGTCAACAATACGCTCGCTTGGCAAACACGAAAATGCCACCCGGGGATTTTACCGTGTACCAGAAAATGATTGATGCGAAGCTCATGCACCAGCAATCTATCGCGGCGCTTGATAGCATGATTAGCAATTCGGACACCACGGCCCTGGGGCGCCTAAAAGTAGACACTTTGCCAAGTGACACTTTGAACCCTAACGGGGTGTTTAAATTTCACCGCTATATCCTGGTTATTACATATATTTCTATCCAGCAAAGCGACAAGCGCATACAGCGTGGCCGTGCTGTTCATGAGGCCAGTAGGGTACTGGTAAGGTACGTTGATAAAAACATTGACGAATCCAAGAAAAACCGGATGGTGGCCGGTGGAAAACTAGCCCCGTACCTTATCGAGGGGCGGCCAAGCAATTATTTTCCCACGGGCCGGCAAGATAAAAAGGGCAACCTGGTAGTGCAGTACCGGGTTGCCTTTACCATGGTGCGGGATCAGGATTTTACCCAAGAACTTTTTAATAACCACTTGTCGCCCGTCGAATTTGACGAGGCGTACTACCGGAAATTTTTTCCGGATTACAAAGAATCAAATTAATTAGGGCACTTATAACACACCTCGTTTTTCAATTCCTTCCCTTCCGCGAATTCCTTGATGTTATGCAAGGTAGTGTCGGCAATATTCGTGAGCGCCTCCCGGGTGAAAAAGCCCTGGTGCGAGGTAATGATCACGTTGTTAAAGGCCAGTAACCGGGCCAGCACGTCATCAGTCATTACCCGGTTTGAAACATCTTCAAAGAAGTATTCGCTTTCCTCCTCGTACACGTCCAGGCCAGCTGAACCGATTTTACCCGTTTTAAGGCCCTCGATCATTTGGCTCGTGTTGATCAATTTGCCCCTGCCCGTGTTGATCAACATCACGCCATCTTTCATCTTATTGATATTTTCATTGTTGATAATATACTGGGTTTCTTTCGTGAGCGGGCAATTCAGTGAAATAATGTCCGAGCGGGCAAATAAATCGTCCAGTTCCACGTACTGGTAGTTTTTTTCAGCAGCAAAATCCTTGTCGGGATATTTATCATACGCGATCACGTTCATCTCGAAGCCTTTTAATATTTTAATCAGGGCTTTGCCTATGCGGCCGGTGCCGATAATCCCAACGGTTTTATTAGCCATGGTAAAGCCCATCAGGCCGTTTAGGGAAAAGTTCGCGTCACGGGTGCGGTAATAGGCCCGGTGTATTTTCCGGTTTAACGTGAGCATGAGGGCTACCGTGTGCTCGGCAATCGCGTTGGGCGAATAGGCAGGTACACGGGCTACCTTTATCTTGTCCAGGGCAGTTTTCAAATTCACGTTATTGTACCCGGA
>CAZKIR010000404.1:0-1664 GCA_964552835.1 uncultured Bacteroidales bacterium | reverse complement strand
CGGAACTTCTTAGCGCGAGCAATTTTACACCATATTCATGCAATTGGTTTATAATGTTTTCCGTGATAAAATCATTCACGAAAATGACCACCACGTTAAAGTCCTTGGTAAGGATGGCGTTGTCCTCGGTAAGATGGAATTTGAAATATTTTATCTCGAAGCCGTATTCTTTGTTCAGCTCGTCAAACATTTCCCTGTCATAGGGTTTGGTGTCGAAAAATGCTATTTTTGGTTTCATGTCTTTTATTTATTTGGTTAAAAATCTTTCTATTGTTAGAAACTTCAATTAGGCTGATTTGTTCATGCCCTTGCTGGTTTTTAAAATAGGACCATAGCGGTTTGTAAATTAATAAAATGGCATGTTATGCCACGTGAAAATATTTTTTAAAGCATCTTTGCTTATTTTCGCGGGAGAACAAATTAGGCATCCTATTTATGAAACGGATACATCTTTTCAGAAAATATATGATCTTGGCTATTATGCTACTAAAAAAGCCTTGCTTGAAGCTTAACCTATCTTGTCATATCTCGTAAAAAATAATGATTGAAGGCATAAAATGAAATAAAAACATATAGCATTGAGTGAACATTATAATACAACCGAATTTATTTTTGACTCGATAAAGCAATTAATGCCACACGAGGCCCTGTGGATGGCGAACAAGGATCAGCAAATTACCCGGGCCAGCCAAGCCTTAAGTGAGCTAACATTATACACTACGGAAGAATTGGTTGGAAAAAAGATTACTGATCTTGTTGAACCTGGATATCAAACCCTTGTTGGAAACCTTTTCAAAGGTATACATGCAAAAACAGAAAAAGAGAATGTTAGCCGAAATGAGCTGCAACTGATCCGGAAAGATAATAGCCAGGTCTGGGCCGAGATGTCAATCAACCCTATTAGGGTAGGAGGAAATAATGGAATTATATTGTATAGTGGTTTTTTTAGGGATATATCAGAGAAGAAAGAAGAGGAAAGATTGTCGCTCATGCACCTTCGCTTACAACAACTGGTAACGGAAGTTTCATTCACGGTAAACAAACCAAAAAATTTTTTTAACAAAGTCAACAAATCCCTTCAAATAATTGGAAGCCATTATAACCTGGATTATGCTTTCATGTGCTTGATTACCCGCACGAATTATTCCGTTAAGGAAATTTTATCATGGCAAAAAAGGAAAAACCAAAAAGAAATCGCGAAAATTACGGATAGCATAAACGGGGAGCTTTCCGAGTTTATAAAACGGTTCCCGTCAAGGGTTGAAACCAACATTTTGACCAAGCCGGAAGAATTGCCGCCCGGGTACAGGGAAAACCAGCAAAAAAGGGGTATTCAGAGCTTTTTAGCCGTTCCCGTGATGGGCGCCAAGAACATGTTGGGCATCTTGTTTTTTGAAAGCAAGGACAGAAATCCCCGGTGGTACGAGTTGGATATTGACGGGCTAAAAATTATTGCCTATACCTTTGCAAATGCCATCTTGCGCAGGAAAGCCCGTTTAACCCTGGAAAAGAGGGAAGACGAGTTGATCCGGTCGAACCAAACCAAAAATAAGTTTATCTCGATCATTGCCCATGATTTAAAAAACCCGTTTAACGCTATCATCGGGTTTTCTGATTTGTTATTAAATAACCTGGAGGCCTTGGCGGCTTCCAAACGTATTGAA
>CAZKIR010000403.1:0-4027 GCA_964552835.1 uncultured Bacteroidales bacterium | reverse complement strand
GATTTATGGGAAAGGTGGCAGTTTGATTACCGGAAATTAATATGAGATTAGCCTGATTTTTTATTGTATCAAGTTGTAATAGGCTTATTGATTTAGGTTTAAGCAATTCAAGAGTATTAATGTCAGGGTTTATAAATACGGTATCATGTATCACAATTGTATCGTACACGATAACATCTTCGTAAATATAAACCGTATCGGTTTGTGCTATAACATAATAATTTGTATAACATAATAATATACTGATAATTATATATTTTAGTTTATTCTGCATTGTTCGTATCAAGAATGGTTACAGTATCGCGCACGATTACCTTTTTATAGGTAATCCTTTTCTTTTTTACAACAAAAGCATTTGATTTTTGTATAGGTTTTGTTTCCAGTACAGTATCATGACCTTTTTTTGGCGAATTGATTTCTACTGCCGTTGTTTGGTTATTCTTTGAAACTGTATCTGTAATCTCCTGAGAAATTGGAATATCAACAAAATCATCGTGTGCATTTCTTTGGTGATATAAAATTATCCCGGTTGTTATAGCAATAATTCCAAATGCTGCTGTTCCGTTAATGAAATTAAAATTGTTATTAAAACGAGGTAACTTTGATTCTTCCCATTCAATTTTATTAATAAAAGCAGTGTTTTGAGTTGATATTTCATAGTTATAAAAATTTTTCCTGTATAATTGATTAATCCCACCAAATCCACCAGGGAAAAGGAGCAAAACAATTGACCTTTTCCTTGTTTCCTGTTTTTCATTTAGGAGCTGTTGAAGTTTCTTTTTTGCCCTTGCTAAATGAGATTTAGAGGTTCCAACGCTGATGTCAAGTTTCTCTGCAATCTGTTTGTGCATAAATCCGTCAATTACATACAAATTAAAAACCAGACGATGATGTTCTGGCAATTTGTTTATTGCCTCCAATAGTTCTTGTATTGTAAAATCATACTTTAAAAACATTTTTTCATCGATATTAATCAATTCCTGTTGCAAAAGTTCTTGTTGGTTTTCTCGTGTTTTCTTTATTTCACGTAAATATTGCAATGCAGTATTCACTGTAATTTTTCTTAGCCATGCATCAAAATGCCCCTTGCCTTTAAAAGTACCAGACTTTTTCATTGCAGTTAGAAAAGAATCGTGAGCAAGGTCTTCCGCGGCTTTTTGGTCAGAGACATATCTATAACAAACTCCAATTAACTTTTTTATGTTTCGATTATATGTATTTATCCAAAAATTTTTATCCAAACCCATGTATTAATCGTTTTTCTTATTGTGATGCAAAAATATAAAATGGTTGCACTTAATTTACAAAAATATAATTATACGGGGTGAAAGTCGCAAAACTAAAGCATAAGCAAGCGGGATAAATAGTGAAAGGTCCCGTGGGACTTTTTGCCTTATGGCAGCTTACCGGATTGGCAGCTGGGCATTATTGTCCTATCGGTTTTAATCCACTTGTTTTGATGCGTGTATCAATATATTTTTTCAATTCCTCAAAGGTCATGTTTTGAGTATCTGAACTAATTTTATCACGTATGTCGCGCATCATTTTCACCGAGTCAAACGATTTTTCTTTTTTAGTCTTCTGAATGTAATAAATCTATAGGACTACGTATTTCAATCATTAGGTATACAAGTATTTAATTGACAGAATTATACTCTTTAATCCTTTTCAGATTAACAATGTGTTTGAAATTCCAGCTAGCTAATACATCAACTCGATTAATTGTCGCAAGTGCAATATGTCTGCAATCCTCGAGACTTGTCTTACCGACAACTTTTTCAGTAATATAAGTATCAGCAAGTTTTATTGCTTCTTCTATCAATTGTATCCTCTCGAACTTATCAGAACTGTACTTGTGTAATAATTCCCTGACATTTTGTGGTGCAGCAATCAATTACAAATCAAGCAAATCTACAAGTTCAAACTGCCCATTAACAGGGAAACGAGTGGCATCCGTATACATCATAATTTTAGCTTGTTAGGCTTTGGCAATGTGCTTGCAAAATGCGCTGGCTTTTTAAATAGGTGGCAATCCCAACTCCTCCAAAAACTTATTATGTTTATCAGTATGCGTTTTAATGCTATCATTAATCGTTTTCAGTTTATCATTTACAGCTTTTAGGTCAATCTTTTTTTCATCTTCCGATGTACTTACATATCTTGAAATATTCAAGTTGTAACCATTCATTTCAATTTCATCCATCGACACTTTTCGGGAATAACGTTCTGTTTCTTTCCTGTATTTGTAAGTTTCAACGATCGTTTCAATATGTTCTTTGCTCAGGCTGTGTTGGCGTTTTCCGTTTTCAAAATGCTCGCTGGCATTGATGAACAACACATCTTCCTGCTTTTTGCACTTTTTGAGTACAACAATGCATACCGGAATGCCGGTTGAATAAAACAACTTGGAAGGTAAGCCTATAACTGTATCAATATTATTATCTTTTAGTAACTTGGTGCGGATACGTTCTTCTGCACCGCCACGGAATAAAACACCGTGGGGCAAAATGATTGCCATTGTTCCATTTTCGCTAAGGAAGTGGAAACCGTGCAAAAGAAATGCAAAATCAGCTGCTGACTTTGGGGCGAGACCATAACTCTTGAAACGAAAATCTTCTGCTAATGTATCATTTGGTTCCCAACTTAAACTAAAAGGCGGATTGGCAACAACTGCGTCAAATTCCATTTTTTTTGCCGGGTTCATTTCATTTAGAATATCCCAATGGTTGAGCAAGGTGTCGCCATGATAAATTTCAAACTCGGTATCTTTCATACCATGCAAAAGCATGTTCATGCGGGCAAGGTTGTAGGTGGTAATATTCTTTTCCTGACCATATATTTTACCAACATTACCGTCATTTTCCTTCATCCGTTTTCTAACATTCAATAACAATGAACCCGAACCACAGGCGAAATCCAATACCTTATTTAGTTTCCTTTTTGGCCCTGTCGGGTTGGCTGGGTCTTGTGCGTCAAGTGTAACAATTCTAGATAGAACAGTAGAAATTTGTTGGGGCGTGTAGAACTCTCCAGCTTTTTTACCCGAACCCGCGGCAAACTGACCAATCAAATATTCATATGCATCGCCAAGCGTGTCGGTGTCGGTAGAGAAATCAGCAATGCCTTCCGCAATTTTTTGAATGATGGTGCAGAGTTTTTTATTTCTATCGGCGGGTGTTCTTCCTAATTTTTCAGAGTTCAGGTTAATTTCCGAAAACAAGCCTTGAAAAGAGTTGGCGAATGATTCGTTTTCAATGTAGCGAAACCCTTTTTCAAGGGTTTGTAATAGTTCTCCTTTTTGTTGTCTTGCCAGTTCAGTAATATTGCTCCAAAGGTGTTGTGGCTTAACAATATAGTGTACTTTTCTTCGCATCTGTTTTTCAAACTCCGGCACATCCTCTTCGTTCGCTTCATACCAGACACCCAAGGGCGTTCGTTTAGCATCGGGTTCAAGTTTTGGGTAATCAGAACCCAATTCTTTTTTTGCAGCTTCTTCGTAGTTGGCAGATAGGTATCTTAGGAACAGAAATGAAAGCATATAATCACGGAAATCATCCGCATTCATTGCGCCACGTAGCTGGTCTGCTATGGCCCAAAGGGTTTTACCCAGTTGTTGTTGTTCTGTTTGTGTCATTTTATTTCAATAATTGCAATTAAATGTATCATCATTCCATTTTGCAGGATTGTTAATAATGTATTCCGATATTTTTTGGTATGCATTGTCGTTACGGATAATGTGGTCGTAATAATTACGTTGCCACAATTTACCATCAAATCGTATCCAATCGTTGTTTTTTACGCCACGAATGTATGCGTTGGTTGTCATTGTTTTAAACCAATCCATAACATGGCCAATGGTTGCACCAAATTGTTTATTATGAATACCGTATTGATGACCGTCGGGATCGGGACGCCCACGTTCATCGGGACGCCCACGTTCATCGGGACGCCCACGTAGGGGCGCCCCTACGTGGGCGTCCAACGACGTGGGGGCGTCCAACGACGTGGGGGCGTCCAACGACGTGGG
>CAZKIR010000402.1:0-4041 GCA_964552835.1 uncultured Bacteroidales bacterium | reverse complement strand
AAAGCATTTGGCTCACAAATTAGCTTTAAAATTGAAAACCAGGGAGATTTGGACAAGGCCCTTCCGGTGATAAGGAATGAAATTGACCGGTTTGCCGATCCTTTCAATTATATTCTTTCTTACGTGCAAATGCCAGCAGATTACAAGAAAGTTGACGGGTATTATTGCATTGCCGAGGAACTAATTGGCGGGCACCAATGTACCTTGTCAGGTTTCGTGTATAAAAATAAGGTATACACCTATGGTATGGTCGATTCAGTCAATTATCCAGGCACCGATTCTTTTTTTTATTACCTTTTGCCTAGCGAGTTACCTGATAACATGCAAGTACGGATGGCGGAAATAGCCAAGAAAGTCATGCCCAGGTTAGGGTTTGATTGTTCGCCTTTTAATATTGAATTTTATTATGATGAAGAAAAGGACGATATCAAAATCCTGGAAGTAAATCCCAGGATGTCCCAATCACATAGCGATCTGTACAATAAAGTCACGGGACACTCGAACCACCAGGTGCTGGTGGATTTGGCCCAGGGCAATTATCCTACCTTTAACCATATCCAGGGCAAATACCAGTATGGGGCAAAAATGCACCATCGTGTTTTTCATGATGGGATCGTGAAAAGATTTCCTGATGAAAGGGAATTGAAAAAGGTGAAACAAGAATACCCGGATGCACATTTCTTTCCCGAGGTGAAAGAAGGCCAAAAGCTTTCTGAATTGGCCGGACAAGACAGTTACAGTTACCGGATCATCGTGATTTACACGGGTGCTAACAGCAAGGAAGAATTGATGGATAAATATCATGACATCCTGGAAAGCTTAGACACTCAAATTGAAAAAACGGGCGAATAATCCATGAAATACATAAATGAATTTCCTTATCCTGTAAAAGAGATTGAAAATACCTGGATCCCCATGCCTGATGGAAAAAAAATGGCAGCCCGGCTTTGGATGCCCAAAAATGCCGAAGATAAACCAGTCCCGGCCATACTTGAATACATTCCTTACCGGAAAAGGGATTACAAACGGGTTCGCGATGAGGTAAACCACCGTTACTTTGCTGGCCAAGGGTACGCCGGTGTAAGGGTTGATATTAGGGGCAGCGGTGATTCCGAGGGGATTCTCACTGACGAGTACCTGGAACAAGAACTAAGCGACGGGGAAGAAATTATCAAATGGCTGGCCGCACAACCCTGGTGTGACGGGAACGTGGGCATGATCGGGATTAGCTGGGGCGGTTTTAATGGATTACAAATTGCCGCGCGAAGGCCCGATGCCTTAAAAGCCATTATTACCGTATGCTCTACTGACGATCGCTACGCCGACGACGTGCACTACATGGGTGGCTGCCTGTTGGGCGACAACCTTTCATGGGCTTCCGTGATGTTTGGCCGGAACAGCTTGCCCCCTGATCCAAAAATAGTTGGTGACATGTGGAAAGACATGTGGATGGATAGGCTGGAGCATAGCGGCTTATGGTTAAAAAACTGGTTATCGCACCAGCGAAGGGACGAATTTTGGAAACATGGCTCGGTAAATGAAAATTATGATGATATACAATGCCCTGTCATGGCCGTTAGTGGCTGGGCCGACGGGTACTCGAACGCGGTGTTCCGCTTGGTAAAAAACCTAAAGGTGCCCCGTATGGGACTGGTTGGCCCCTGGAGCCACCGTTACCCGCATGACGGGCAGCCCGGGCCGGCCATCGGGTTCTTGCAAGAAAGTATCCGGTGGTGGGACAAATGGTTAAAAGGTAAGGACACGGGCATTGATAAAGAACCACGGCTCAAAGCCTGGGTACAAGAAAGCGTGCCCCCTTTCACGAGTTACGAGGAACGCCCCGGCTACTGGTTAGGGCTTAACGAATGGCCTTCAGAAAAGGTCAAAATCGAAAACTGGTACCTTCATGGTGATAATTTTATAAGCCTGGAAAAGAAAGGCGGGGAACCAGTGGCCCTTTGGGTCAAATCGCCCCTGCGCCTGGGCATGTTTGCCGGCAAATGGTGCTCGTATAGCGCCCCGCCCGATCTGCCGGGCGACCAAAGAGACGAAGATGGCGGTGCTTTGGTTTTTAACAGCGGTATCTTGCAAGAAGAAAAACAAATTATCGGGGCACCCATGGGCGAGTTTACTATTTCAGTGGACAAGCCCGTGGCCCAACTGGCTGTCCGTTTATCTGACATCAATCCCGAGGGCAAGGCCACCAGGGTAACCTATGGGGTATTGAACCTGAACCATTACAAGGGCCATGAGTTTCCTGAAAAGCTGGTGCCTGGAAAAAAATACAAGGTGCACGTCCAGATGAACGAGATTGCCCACGTGTTCCCGAAAGGCCACCGGGTACGGCTGGCCGTCTCCACCTCATATTTTCCATTGGCCTGGCCACCGCCCGGCCTGGTTAGCTTGAACGTGTACACGGAAGAAAGCCATGTTAGCTTGCCCGTGTTACAAGAACAGGGAGATGCCCCGGTAGCATTTGGCCCGGCCGAGGGTGCCAGCCCCAGCACTAAAGAACAAACCCTGAAAGCACCTGACTACCGGTGGGATGTAATCCGGAACCTGATTACCGACGAATCGTCCCTGGAAATCGTGAAAGGTCAACACGTGTTTTTCATGGAAAATATTAACCTGGAAATAAAGGATTTTAACAAGGAAATTTACAGCGTGCGCGACGACTTATTGGATACGGTAAAAGGGGAAGTGGTTTGGGAAAAAGCCATGGAAAGGGGTGACTGGAAAGTGAAAACCTATACCAAGACCCGCCTCACCTCGGATGAAAACAATTTTTACATTCATGCTACGCTAGACGCCTACCAGGATGGCTCAAGGGTTTTCTCGAAAACATGGAACGAAAAAATACCGAGGGATTTCGTGTAGGAAAGTGCAGGGGTATCAAGAAAACTTGTTAAAATCGTGATGATTGAATAATGTGTATGTAATAGCCACAAGCTGCTGCTTGTGGCAGGTAGGGGGCAAATAATTATTAACAACCACCCATGTTCATGTGGGTGGTTATCTCATCAACTGTTGTTCTAAACCTGTATTATATAATACCATATTATAAAGAAAATCCCATCAATGCGCGTGAGGGTGTTCCAGAAAGTAACTTTGGCCAAATTCTACAAGGGTGTCCCGCATTTTCCTGATGTATTGCAAATCAGTTGTTTGCTTTGCCTTCATGGCATACACCAGCAGTTCGTGCAAGAGGGATAAGCGGGTATGGTATAGTTTCATGGCTTTTTTATCCGCCCCATCCCCAGGCACTTTAATCCTTTGATGAAGAAAATACTGGCTCACGATGTCCTGGATCTTGGTGGCGTGTTCTTCTTTGTTCACGATCCAGCGAACGATTTGGTTATAATCCTTGTCATCCTCTCTCGATAGAAGATCAATCTGCTTCATGGATTTTTCGATGGTGGTGATGTGTTCCTGGATCATTTGCATCCTGAGGGAATCACCATAAATGCCGCATGGAATCTCACAGTGGGCTTGTGATGTAAAAGTAGTCCCTAAAAAGAAAAACACCAGGCCGGTAAGGAAAAAGTTTCTCGTTGTTTTCATGATCATATTTTTTTAGAGGTTTACTTTATAACAAATATAAAGCAAAATGGTTTTCGATAAGAAAAGCTGCCACGGGTAAGCACGTGTATAAAAAAATCATTAGTTTTGGGGCTTTTTAATATAATGAAGGCATGACGTGGATTATCCTGGGATTGGTATCATCCGTACTGTTGGGCGTGTACGATATATTTAAAAAAACTTCTTTGCGCGGCAATGCAGTCTTGCCCGTGCTGTTTTATGGCACCTTGTCCGGGGCGGCCATTTTCGTGGTGTTGCTGGCCATTTCCAGGCTTTTCGGGCAAAGCGTTCCCCCTGCCGTCTATATACCCCGTATCACGGCCATGGAACACCTCTATTTTTTCATGAAATCCGTCATCGTGGGTGCTTCCTGGATTTTTGCCTATTATGGCCTTAAACACCTCCCTATCACCATTGTTTCACCCATCCGTTCAACCAGCCCCATGTGGACCATTTTGGGTG
>CAZKIR010000401.1:0-4052 GCA_964552835.1 uncultured Bacteroidales bacterium | reverse complement strand
CACAATAATGGCAATAATTAGTGAAATTGGCTTGGAAGGAATTAAAAAATTCATTTCAGCAAAACAATTTAAAGCATGGCTCAGATTGGCACCCAATAACAAAATTAGTAGAGGTAAAGTATTGAGCCACCACATACCTAAAGGAAGTAGCAGATTGAAAATAGCCTTACGAAATGCCGCCAATGCAATTGGAAATTTGAAAGAAGGTCATCTTGCTGATTTTTTCAGAAGAATAAACTATAAAAAGGGACGATCTACTGCCATTAATGCTACAGCAGCAAAACTTGCTGTCATTATATGGAATATGCTGGCAAAGGGGCAAAACTATAATCCGCCTACTCAATATATGTGCTTGGATGAGAAAAGAATATTAGGACTTGTTAAGAGATTGAAAAAACAAATCACTAAATTTGAAATTCAACCCGAACAACTCGGATTTGCAACTAGCTGATTATGTGTAGTGTAAATTTAACGTTAGTCGGAACGCGAAATGCAGCTTCATCGCAGGTAATAGAATAAACTTACACGCGGGGTTTAAAGTAGAAAACGGCGGAGAGTTTATTGCAACGGTATATACTGATAACATGCTAAAGTCTGCACAAGTAACCAATGATTTTAACGAGCTTTTATCTTCGGATAATAACAAGAATTTTCCAGGAAAAGAAGTTTCCGATTCGAAGAAGAATATAAAAGTTTTTCCCAATCCAACTACCGGGATATTAAATATCTGTATTGAAGAAATTGATGATCCGGTAAAAATTTGTATATTTGATTTGCAGGGAAATATGATTGTACAAAAGACGATACCGGAACACAATGGACAAATTGATTTATCTGCTCTTTCAAAAGGAGTATATTTTGTAAAAATTTACATGAATGGAAATGTTGTTGTACAAAAGATTGTATTGGAATAATAACGATTAAATCTTGTAATTATGAAAACAATAAACAGTTCTTTGATAATATTTATATGCTGCTTTATATTATGTTTTTCCTGTGAAAAAAAAGATGTAAATGAAAAATTACCCGAGCCAGCACCAGTTATTTATAAGTTTAGAGACGGAAAAAATTATTTTAATAATGTTTATGTAGCCCTTAACGATGAAAAAACAAGAATTATCGCATATCCTTCATATGGTGATTTAAAATATGATTCGATTGGTATTATTGATATTTATAAAGGATATTATTTTGTTCCGATGGGTTGTTTTAATTATGGTATAAATACTGCCTATTTGGATATGACGGTTGAAGAATTCGAGCATGCTGACGATATAAAATCGGCGCCATTGGACTGAATGCCAGGGAATAAGGATTCAATGTTTTTTGGAAATAACGTTCTATGAATTTTGTGGTTTTCATCAATATCCTCTGTAGAAAAATAAAAGGTCAGATTATCTGAAAGAAAATCGAATGTAAGGATATTGAAATGTAGATTTTGTTCATTCATCGGCAAATCATTTTTATGCTTCAATCTTAAATGCTACTTCTTTTTTTTCAGTTTATTTATATCCTGCTCCAATTCTTTTAAACTTTCTTCTTTGCCTAGCTTTTTTTGTGTTTCTTTGAATTTCTCATATTCTTTTCCTGATTTGTCGAGTGCCATTTGATGGCTTATTTTTCCGGCATGGTCGAGTAATTCCCTGCCGTTCATTTGCAGAATAGCATCAAGCCTTGCAATCCAGTCGTTCATGTACATGGGGGTTTGCTGCTGTGCCATGGTTTCGGCAAATGCCAGGTATTGTTCCACCAACAGCCCAAGCAGGCGAATTTCATCTTCGGTCAGGTAGTTTTTGGCTATACTTACATCTGATTTCTTTACTCTAAGCGCCCCTTTTTTATCGAATGATTGCATGCCCATGAGCGGGAGGGAAGCATCAACACGGCGGTACACCAACTCGGCTGCTGTCTGCTGGCTGATTGCCCAGAGCAGTTTGTTTTGCACAACCTTGAAAAACTGTATGGTTTTTTCATTATTGGCATCGTAATCAATGCTGGTGGCGTAAATGTCTTTTATTTTTTGATAAAAAAAGCGTTCCGACAACCGTATTTCCCGTATGCGTTCCTGTAACTCATTAAAATAATTCATGGAGTTGCCGGATTTGAAACGTTCATCGTTCAGGGCAAAGCCTTTAACGATGTATTCTTTAAGGCGTTGCGTTGCCCATATTCGAAATTGAGTGCCCTGGTGCGATTTTACCCGGTAGCCAACAGAAATAATTACATCAAGATTATAATAATTAGGGGCTTTTTGCTGAAATTCGGAATTTCCGAATTTCTGTACAGAGCCTGATTCTTCAAGCTCTCCCTCGGCATAAATGTTTTTTATGTGTTCATTGATGGTTGACTTGGCTTTGCCAAACAACGTAGCCATTTGCTCTTGCGTAAGCCAAACGGTTTCGTTTTCCAGTAGGACATCTATTTTAATGCCGCCCTGCTTACTTTGGTATATGAGTATTTCGCCCGTGTTCATTATTGTTAATGGTTAATGGTGAATTATTAATTGTTAATGTTTTAGGTTGGATTTGGTTGATTTAATTATGCTTGTTAGCAGTTTCATTATTTCTTCCGAATCAACGTATAGACTTGAGAATTCCTCATTGTTTATGTAGTTGGTCGCTTTCAGAAGTTCCAACCAATACATGGTTTCATTCAGTTCTTTTTGGGCTATGGCCAGGTTGTGTATAAAATCCAGCTTCGATTCAGCATGTTCCGATTCCCGTACCATCGCCCCAACGCTGGTTCCACTTCTTAGCAATTGCTTCGAAAGCACGTATTTTTTTTTCTCCTCACATAAATATTGATACAACTTAACTACCCGTATTGCATATCCAAAACTTTTATTTTTTACAACATTCTCCCTTATAATTCACAATTAACGATTCTTACTTCCCGATACAGAAATTCCTAAAAATATTCCCCAGTATCTCGTCAGTGGTAATTTCGCCGGTTATCTCGCCGAGGTAATGCAGCACTTGCCGGATATCCTGGGCAAGGAGGTCGGCGGAAATGCCTGTTTCCAGGCCGTTCATGACCCGGTTCAAACCTTCGCGTGCGTTTTCCAGTGCCTCGTAATGGCGCAGGTTATTCACGATCACGTCCTCGCCCGGGCGGTCGTCTACCTTGGCAATGTCTACCAGGGCACGGCTTAGCCGCTCGATATTAATATCCTTCTTGGCCGAGATGCCAATCACCGTGTCATCTTCGTCAAAATACCCGTACACGGGATGGTCATTAAAATCATCATCGGCCTTGTCGATCTTATTCAGCAGGTATATTACCTGCTTGTGGCCATCATCGATCATCTTTTTTACCGTGTGCAGGATAGGCTTGAAATTCGTGGATTTATCATGGGCATCGATCAAGTAAAGAATGATGGAAGCTTGCTGGATTTTTTCACGTGTACGGGCCACGCCAAGGGTCTCCACCTTGTCCTTGGTTTCCCGCAGGCCGGCGGTATCAATAAAGCGGAAGGCAATGCCCTCGATCAGGATCACGTCCTCGATGTAATCGCGTGTAGTGCCCGGCACCTCGCTAACAATGGCCTTCTCTTCATCTAACAGGGTGTTCAGCAAGGTGGATTTGCCCACGTTGGGTTTGCCGATGATGGCCACGGGAATGCCATTTTTCAAGGCATTGCCTACGCGAAACGATTGGGCCAGGCGGCTAAGTTGGCCATGGATTTGCTCCACGAGTTTAAACAACCTCGCACGGTCGGCAAATTCCACGTCTTCCTCGCTAAAATCAAGCTCCAGCTCGACCATGGAAATAAATTGCAATAATTTTTCCCGTAGGGCAGCGATTTGCTTAGAGAACCCACCCCGCATCTGGTTCATGGCCATATTGTGCGATGCCCCGGAAGAAGAAGCGATAAGATCGGCCACGGCCTCGGCCTGCGACAAATCCATTTTCCCGTTCATGAAAGCCTGTAGGGTAAACTCGCCCGGGGTGGCCATCCGTGCCCCGCTTTTTATAAGTAATTGCAATATTTCTTGCTGGATGTAAGTGGAACCATGGCAGGATATTTCCACCATGTCCTCGCCGGTATATGA
>CAZKIR010000400.1:314-4052 GCA_964552835.1 uncultured Bacteroidales bacterium | reverse complement strand
CTCGTTTCGACAGTATATGGGCGCAAATATCAAGACGTTTTGCTGATTATCCTATTGAATTGGTATTTGAAATATATAATGAACCTAATAATACAGAGTTTTCATGCAGTGATGGTAATTGCATGGATCAGGCTGATCTTGACGACATGCACCAGACTATATTAAATACCATCAGGGAAACTAACCCACATCGATATGTACTTTATCAGGGATTAAATTGGTCAAAGTGGTATACGATTGATGAATGTGCCATTCCGAATGATCCCGTGAACGATCCACCACACGTGATTCCAAAATTTCATTATTACGAGCCACATAGTTTTACACACCAAGGAAATGGAGGAAGTTACCCGTCAACGTGCACATGGGGTACATCAAACGACAAAGCTGATGTTGATGCACATTTTGATGAGGTAGCCACATGGGCGGCAAATAATAACCTTCCGCTTGCTGTAGGCGAGTTTGGCCCTTGGAATAATGGTGTAGAAAAATCAGGTTGCGGTACCAACGAAAGGCAATCGGTATTGGATTATAATGAATATGTTGCCAATGCTGCTTCTTCAAGAGGAATGGCACATACATATTGGGATGACGGTGGATGGCATGACCTTTGGATGCGAACACAAGGATACTGGGATACCGAAAAGGTAAACGCGATACTCGGTGAAACAAGTAATTTGAAATCAGGCTCGGTTATCACAGGTATTGACAATACTTTTGATAGTCCCAATGATCAGCTTGGTTTCGAAGTATACCCCAACCCCACAACCGGAGAAATAAATATTAATGGAAAGGATAATTATTCTGTTGATATTTATAATATCCAGGGAAGTAAGCTTAGGACTTATACAGGTTTGGAGGACAACGAAACGCTTAATGTACAGGGCCTGGTTAGTGGTATGTATTTATTGCATGTTCAAGGTGATAATATACAACTGAAAAAAACCTTAATTATTAAATAGGCTTCTTTTTTTAAATTAAATTTCACCCTGCCCTCTGTCTCAGTGGGCAGGGTGAATAAATAATAAAAGAATTGGTAAGTTGAAAATTAAAACGGTTAAAATTCCATTGTTATGTTGAAAAAGTTATTATACCTGGTTTGTTTGATGCTTGTTATCTGCCTGGGTGAAACATATGCCCAGGGTATTCTCAAGGGAACAGTAAAAGACAGTATCACCCGCGAAAGTTTGCCTGGGGCTAATATCCTTGTAGAAGGGACAAGAAAAGGGACAATTACCAACGAGGAAGGGAAGTTTACCATGACCAACCTGCCTGAAGGGGAGGTAATAGTAAAGGTATCTTTTATCGGGTACATGCCAGAAACCCATAAATTGTCCATTCAAGCCGGTGAAATAACAAGTATAGAAGCATACCTGAAACCTTCAACCATTGGCATGGAAGAGGTAATAGTAAGTGTTCAGACAAAAGGCCAAATATCAGCCATAAATGAACAACGGGCTTCAAAAAATATAACAAACGTGGTTTCGGCATCAAAAGTGCAAGAATTGCCAGAAGCAAATGCCGCAGAGGCAGTAGGAAGGCTTCCCGGTGTATCGATTAAAAGAAGTGGGGGCGAAGGAAATAAAGTAGTAGTAAGGGGATTGTCCCCAAAATACAACAATATTCAACTTGATGGGGTAACAATGGCTGCTACCGGAGAATCAGACAGAAGTGTTGATTTAAGCATGATTTCATCATACATGCTTTCTGGTATAGAAGTGACCAAAAGCGCTATGGCCAACCAGGAAGCAAACCAGCTCGGGGGCACGGTCAATTTTCGCTTGAAAGAAGCTCCTGATGAATTCAAGTTTGATGTAATGGCACAAGGTGGGTATAACCAGCTAAGGGACGCCTACGGTGATTATAAAATTGTAGCTGGCGGCAGTAACCGGTTCTTTAACAATAGCCTTGGCGTATTTGCGCAAGCTAACCTGGAACAACGAAACCGGAGCAGCCAAACCGTTAATGTTGGTTATAACTGGTACTCCAAGAGTTCTGATAATACCGAGAAGGCAGGGTACCCCTATACCGGCTCGGTTAATGTATCGGATTTTTCCCGTGGCATACAGCGCCAAAACGGGACGTTGGTACTGGATTATAAAACCAATTCAACAAAAATTATTTCCAGTAATTTCTATAGCCTGAAAATAACTGATGTTACTCAACTGCGTGAATCGCACGATCCCCTGAGCAGTGACAGGATACACTCCTATTCTTACACGAACCAGGAAGAAAATTTGAACGTGATCATTAATAAACTTCGAATTGAACAAGTATTTTCTAATTTAAAAATATCTGCAAGTGGAAATTATAGCCGCTCCGAAACAGACGTCCCGGACCGTTTTGAAAATGGGGCAGATTTTAAAAATGCATATGGCAATTGGGTACCAAGCAACGACTCTGGTGGGATAGCCCCGGAAATATTTGTGAAAAAAGCAGATGAATTCACGAAAGGGAACGGGCAAATGCAGTTTTTTGATTACGACAATTATAACACCATTGAAGAAAATTTGGGGCTTAAATTTGATATGAATTATGAAATTGCCCTGGATGCCTCCATTGATTTGGATGTTCAACTTGGGGGACAATATACACGAAAAAATAAGGATTATGATAACACCTCATACTTTTTTGCCGATTACGGCGATTTATATAGTGCCCGGAATGTTTTCATGAATTATTTCAAGAAAAATTATAATACTGATTTTTCTGAATATAATGTGAATGAAGATTTTTTTCCATTTTATCCTTTTATTGATCAAGAATATAACCCAGGCGAATTTCTCAAGGGGGATTTTATTATTAACCAGGTTTTTGATAAGGATGTGACAAGAGATTTTATGGCTTTTGCCCGTGACACCTTGCAGTCTATGGGGGATGGGTATTATAAAAATATTCATGGTTCAAACATGGATGACTACTGGGGGCATGAAGACTATTATGCTGCTTATGTTATGCCAAGCCTGAATATCGGCAGGAAACTTACTTTTATCCCTGGTTTTCGGTACGAGAAGAACAGGACAGAATATACCGCACTTCATGGTTCAACAGCAACCGATAGTCGCCAAAGTTATCCAAGTGATACCATTACCCGTGTAAGAGAAAATGAATTTATACTACCCATGATACATTTAAAATATGATGTAAAAGAATGGCTTAGTATTCAGGCAGCTTACACCAAAACATTGTCCCGGCCTTCATATACACAATTTATTCCCAAAATTATTAGGCACCCCCTTAGTGGGAGAATCGAATACAGGAACCCCTTCCTTGAACCGGCCAGATCAAATAACCTGGATCTTCGGTTCTCGATGTACGGCTCAAAGGCTGGCTTATTTACCGTGAGCGGTTTTTACAAATCCATTGAAGACCTGATTTTTTATAAAGAAGTTACCTTGATCGACTCCTCTACAATTGAGAAATACAACATTGATATGAAACCCAATCCAACCGTGTTGGGAAACCGGATACAGGCCTTCTTTAATAACCCCAATGAAACTGAGGTGTACGGGTTCGAAGTGGAATACCAATCGAACTTTTGGTACCTGCCTGGCCTCTTAAGTGGATTGGTTTTCAATATAAACTATACCCGTGCTTTTTCCAAGGCGAATTATCCCAAGGGAATCCCAAAATGGGGTATTGACACGGTTGACACCCCTTTTGGTACGGAATATCACAAGGCCATAGTGGGTACCATTGACTCGAGTTACACGGCCCGGATGATTGACCAGCCCAACC
>CAZKIR010000400.1:0-304 GCA_964552835.1 uncultured Bacteroidales bacterium | reverse complement strand
ATTACAAGGGTTTTTCCCTACGGTTGTCCATGCAATATAAATCCGATGTTTTTATCGTGAACCATTTTCACGAGGAACTTAGGGCACATTCAGCCCCTTTAACTTTATGGGACTTAAAGGTTAAACAAGAATTACCATTGGAAGGGCTACGGCTTTTCTGCAATCTCAAGAACCTAACAAGCCCGATCGAAACAGACATAAACGACGGAACAGGATATTTTAGCAATAAACACTATTATGGCATGACAGCGGATGTAGGCCTTCGGTATACCTTCTAAAGAATGGTTCATGTAATAAGAACTTT
>CAZKIR010000399.1:1595-4053 GCA_964552835.1 uncultured Bacteroidales bacterium | reverse complement strand
GGATGAAATCCCACCGTCTTTTCGTAGCTCTTGCCGGAAGTTAATCAAATCTTTGGTGCTTAACCGGCCTTCTAGATAAGACCGGGCATAAACACCCGGTGCAGCATGGCCTTGAAAATAAACAAGGTCCGGGTTGTTACCCGCCCTGAAAAAATGGTTAAAACCTATCTCGTAAAGGGTAGCCGCGGATGCAAAAGTAGATATATGCCCGCCAATCCCGGAAGACTCCCTGTTGGCCCTTACTACCATTGCCATCGCGTTCCACCGGACAATACTTTTGATTTTTCTTTCCAGTTCACGGCTACCCGGAAAAGGAGCTTCTTGTGAACGGGGGATAGTGTTAATATAAGGTGTGCGACTAGGGCAATTAAAATGTATGCCTTCCTTGGAAGCGCGGTTTTGCAATAAATTTAATATTTCGGTGACCCGCTCGGGAGGTTCGTTTTCAATAATATATTCGAGGGAATCTAGCCATTCTTGGTTTTCAAATTCTTTAACCTGCTGGTTGTTTTGTTTGCTCATACATCATTTCTTTAATTCACGGTTACATGCTGATAAAACAAGAAGGGGCATAACTTGTGCCCCTCGTGTTGGCACCGGGTTTTCTGGATAAAGTCTTCTTCCCACGAGGGAGAGCCAAGGACCCTGCTCATGGAGAATTCGCAAGGTCCTTGGAATGGAAAGTTATCCACGGGGTGATTGATTGGTTGCCAATTTGGTTTCGCGTTGGTTTTTTGGTTTTTGTTTTTTCTAGGTTTTCTCATGAGATTTTTTTTATGATTAGACAATCATTTTTAGGTTTCTCCTTTTTCAACCGGCAACCCTGCCCCGGCCCATTCTTTTTTTCCGCCCTCGTAGTCTTTTACATTTGTAAAACCTAAATCCTCTAGTTTTTGGGCTGCCGTTGGACTGGCCGTACATTCATAATCGGTACAGTAAACGATTAATTCCTTGTCTTTATCGAAACGATCTTTCGCTTCCTTCCCGATTTTTGACAAGGGAATGTTAATAGCCCCTTTTATATGCATTTCTTGAAATGCCCCTGGCTCCAATACCTCTATCAGGGTAAAATTCTCTTTGTTATCAAATTTTCCCTTTAACTCGTTCATTTTTATCTTGTCTGGCATGATGTCCCCTCCATTTTTGTTGTAAACACGATTTCTTTTTTCCTTGAAGCGAGAGCGAAAATAATATGCCATAAAATTGAACAGCCGTGGAAATAGTTCGTAAACAACAGGTAATTAGTAAAAAAAGCCAATATAATGGGGAGTTAAGCCAGGCGCAATAATAAATATGGAGAAAAATGGGGAAAACCCTCTACAGTGAAAGGGCAATATCATCATCATTCTTTATTTAATAAGCATGATGATAGCTGAAACTGATGTCATTACCATAACCAGGATCCTGTACCCCTTTTCAGGTATTTTATTCACGATAAAGATGCCGAGCAATGCCCCGGTGGCAATAGCAGGCAGAAGGATAAGGTTAAACTTGAAGGAAACCGGGCTTATGGTTTCCCAGAAAAAAACGTGCAAGGGTACCTTGCACAGGTTCACGATCATGAAAAACCAGGCTTTGGTACCGATAAAAGAGTTTTTAGGAAGTGCCATGGATAAAAGGTACACCGATAAAATGGCCCCGGCCGCGTTGCCTATCATCGTGGCAAAACCTCCGGCCATGCCCACCAGGGCCGAGAACCACAGGCCCTCGGGCACGTTTAGTTTGCCCCCTTTTATGTCTTTCCAGGCCATCAAGGCCAATCCGGCAAATACGGTTATGGCCATAAGGCGGGCGAAAACCTGGTCTGAGATCGATTCGCCTACCAGCAGGGCGATAAGGATTCCTGCAAAAGTCCATGGCAACAAGCGGATAATGTATTTCCAATCCGCGTGGCGGTTATAATATTTCACGGCAAAAATATCGGCCATTACCAGCATGGGCAGTAAAAATCCCGTGGACGGCCTGGCCCCGAATATGGTGGCAAGAATTGGTACGACCATGATGCCAGCGCCCGATAAACCGGTTTTTGACATGCCTATCAGGATGCCGCAGGCAATTACCAGTAGCCATTCTATCCATTGTAACGAGTATTGATCCAGGTATTCAAACATGGCTGCAAACATACGAAAATTTTAAATTCAACATGTTTTATAGCAGACCTCAACCTAAAAATGCTTATTTTTGTAACATATTCATAGATCAATTCAAAAAAGGGTTAGCGTGTTTTTCTGGCATCAACATTGTACCATTTAAAACCGTTTTTTTACCCGTGTAAATTTCAATAAAATGATATTACAATGGCCCATTTACATAAACCAGAATATTTTAACCGTGATCTAAGTTGGTTGTCGTTCAATTACCGTGTATTGCTGGAAGCATATGATAAAAAACTGCCCTTGTACGAGCGGATTAAATTCCTGGCAATCTATTCCAGTAACCTGGAAGAATTTTACCGGGT
>CAZKIR010000399.1:0-1585 GCA_964552835.1 uncultured Bacteroidales bacterium | reverse complement strand
CGGGTACGTGTAAGTTATTACAGGAGCCTTATTCAAGAACTTCCTGATAACCATTCCAAACGAAAAGTTGTTCAGCCCGAGACAATAATCAAGAAGGTTAACCAAGTGGTAAGCAAGCACCAGGCGGAGTTTAACAGTTTATTTTATGATCAAATCATCCCTGAATTGGAAAGCGAGGGGATTATATTATTGGGTTCAGATGATGAACTGCACCCCATGCAGAAAGATTATATTCGACAGATTTTCCTGCACGAAGTATTAACTTCAGTACAACCTGTGGTGCTGGTAAGGAACCGTGTCAGGCCATTTTTAAAAACCGGCCACGTGTACATGGTGCTAAAGTTATTTACCAAGGCCCTTAAGCGGCGGGCATTAAAAAAGGGGCGAAGGCCTTTTTACGGGATTATCAAGTTGCCTACCGATCATGGTATTTCCCGTTTTATAGAATTGGAGCCAAGCGACGGTAAATATTACATCATGTTCCTGGAAGACGTGATCATGAACCATTTGGAAATGATTTTCCCGGGCTATCACGTCGAGCAATACTATAGTATTAAAGTAACGCGCGACGCGGATTTAGAATATGAAGATTATGACGGGGAGGACTTGATCGAGATCATCGAGAATCTAAGTACTACCCGTGCCATCGGTGCCCCAAACCGTTTTCAGTATGATAGCAAGATGCCGGAAAACTTGTTGAACTATCTTATTGAAAATTTCGGCTTATCTAACGATACGCTTGTAAAAGGGGGGCGTACACATAATTTCAGGGATTTTTTCTCATTCCCTAATCCGGTTTCGCCCCGTTTGGAACACGAGAAATTTACCCCCTTGCGCGTGAAAGACCTGGAGAATACCTCATCCATCTTTAAAACCATCTCGAAAGCTGATTATTTATTACATTTTCCTTACCAAACATTTGATTATTTTATCCAGTTCCTGAACGAGGCTGCCGTCGACGATCAAGTACTGGAAATCAAAACCACCCAATATCGCGTGGCCAGCAATTCGGCAGTGGTAGATGCCTTGATAAATGCTGCCTTGAATGGGAAAAAAGTTACTGTTTTCGTGGAATTAAAGGCCCGGTTTGATGAAGAAAACAACTTGCAATACGCCCGGCAAATGAAAAAAGCCGGGATTAAAATTATTTATAGTATCCCTGGATTGAAAGTACACGCCAAATTGGCCATGGTAATACGGAAAAGTATAGAAGGGGAAGGGAAGAAAGAAAACTTGGCCTTCATGGGCACGGGTAATTTTAATGAAAAAACGGCCAGGTTATATTGTGACCATGGCTACTTTACTACGAACCAGGAAATTATTGATGATTTGAAAAAGCTTTTTTATTATCTTGAAAAACAAACGATTGCTGGAGTGTTTAACCACATCCTCGTGCCTAATTTTAACCTGGTCGATTATTTTAAAAAGTTAATTGATCATGAAATACAATTTGCCAAAAAAGGAAAAAAAGCCTACATATTATTAAAAATGAATGGATTGGAAGACCCGAACATGATTGATAAATTATACGGGGCCAGCCAGGCGGGGGTGCAAATAGACCTGATCGTGCGGAGTGTTTGCCGGG
>CAZKIR010000398.1:2204-4056 GCA_964552835.1 uncultured Bacteroidales bacterium | reverse complement strand
AAGAAATTTTTTACGAAGAAGGTTTCCGGGAAATCGAGAAAAAATATCCCAATTTTAGTTTCCATATCGCCCTTTCCGATCCCAAGGAAGAAGACAAGTGGGACGGCTTTACCGGCTTTATCCACCAGGTATTGTACGACGAGTACCTGAGCAAGCACGAGGAGCCAGAAGAAGTGGAATACTACCTGTGCGGCCCGCCCATGATGCTGGACGCTTCCATGAAAATGCTATACGACCTGGGCGTGCCTGACGAGATGGTAGCCTTTGATGATTTCGGGGGATAAAATGTATTTTTCATCCAGGAGAAAACATGTATTTTTGCGACAAAACAAATTTATCCCTTGATTTTTGTACTTTCGTACCTTGACGAAAAGAATCAATCATTCCACGAAAAACAGAAAAAATGACAAGGCATTTTCTTTTAACCTTTTTATTGATCACGGCTTTTGCCCAGCATTCATGCAACCAGCCATGCCAAAATTACCTTTCCCTGGCCGGTTTTACCCAAGGCACCTCGTACCACATTACCTATTGCAGCCCGGAAATGAAAAATTACCAGCTAGAAATAGAAAAACTGCTGAAAAATTTTGACAGTTCCCTTTCGGCCTACAACACCGCTTCCACCATCTCACGGGTAAACCAGGAAGTTGAAAGCGCAATGGTAGACGCCTACTTTATCGAGGCTTTCAAGGAGGCCCGTGAAGTACATGCTGCCACGGGCGGGGCTTTTGATATCACGATCGCACCGGTAGTGGACGCGTGGGGCTTTGGCCCCGGGAACAAGGAACCCGTGGACAGCTCGCTAATCGACAGCTTGCTGGAATTCGTGGGCATGGAAAAGGTACAATTGAAAGGAAAAAAAATCATCAAGGGCGATCCCAGGGTAAAGCTTGACGTGAACGGCATAGCCCAGGGCCAATCAGTTGACATCGTGTGCCAGTTCCTGGAAAAAAAAGGGATAAAAAACTACCTGGTAGAAATTGGCGGGGAAGTAAAAACCCTGGGAAAGAACCCGGATGGCAATATTTGGCGCATCGGGGTAGACAAGCCCATTGACAAGAATTACGTGCCAGGCCAAAACCTGCAAGCGGTGATCGGGTTAAACAACCGCGCCCTGGCCACCTCTGGCAATTACCGGCGCTTTTACGAGGAAGACGGGGTAAAATATTCCCACTCCATTGACCCGAAAACCGGCTATCCCATCCAAAGCCGCTTGCTCAGCGCCACGGTGCTGGCCAAAGAATGCATCACCGCCGATGCCTATGCCACGGCCTTCATGATCATGGGCCTGGAAAAAAGTTTTGCCTTTGCCAACCGCCGCGACAACATGGAAGTATACCTGATATATTCTGATAAAAAAGGAAATTTTCAAGTCAAGTACACGACAGGTTTCAAGAAAGTATTGTTGGATTAAACCCATGCCCGGGCAAGTAAATTATATAAAAACAGGTGTTTTTAATGTATATTGATTATAAATAAAACATTTAAACACTGGTTTAACAGGCACTTGTCATACCCCCCCCCATTATCAGGCATATATATTTTGTTAAAAAATTTGTAGATATAAATTATTTTTCTATATTGCATATACATTAATGATGAGGTAATGGTTTTTATCATGACCCCATTACCTTAAAAAATAGTATTAGTATAAATTTCAGCGATTTGACCTTACTTTATTACTAAATTATAATTACTATTTAATAGCATTAAACTATAAACAAATAAAAATTAAAAAATATATCATAGATTTTACTGGCAATAAAGGAAAGGAGGTGTAAAAGAAAATAATAAATACAAAAAATGAATATGTCTTAATGGGGACAAATGACCTTAATAAAATTAGAGAAAA
>CAZKIR010000398.1:0-2194 GCA_964552835.1 uncultured Bacteroidales bacterium | reverse complement strand
GAATATGTCTTAATTAGGTTAAGAAATGTTAACATTTTCTCTTTTTTAAAGAGATTGAAATAGGAGATGTCTTTCAGTATATTCTGAAAATTTAGCTATTATTTAAAGTAAATGGCTAAAAATTTATGTGAATAAGTTCCTTTATGTTCTATCAATTTGCTAATTATTAGTAGATTATTTTTTTATAAAAGTAAAAACCCCCTTCCTGGAAAAGCATTCAAGGGGAATGCTTGGAAAGGGGTAGTTTAAATTAATAAACCAATAAATATACGTATTATGAAGACAAATGTTTTAATATTTTTATCAATTTTAAGTTTAATATTTGGTGCCATTATTTTTAATTCATGCCAAAAAGAAGAACTCTTTACTTATGAAAATAATATGCAACTAAAATCAGCAGCTAAGCAAAAAAGAACTATATATGTAAAAGATGGTATTTTGCATCTTAGTAATAATGCTGTAAAGGAAACTCAAAATATGTTATCGAATATGTCAGAAACAGAGTTTCGTCAATGGGAAAAAAAGATGAATTTTATTTCTCTTAGAACTATTGCAAATAATATCCATGATGATTTAGAACGAGCAAAGTCAAAAGAGGAGTATCTTGAAATAGTAGAAAAAAACAGTGATATTTTTGCTATCGAGAACAATACCTTAGTTTTAAAAATTGATGATGACAAAATAACTTCTGTTTGCAATAGAGAAGGCATATACTATGTTGATAAATCAATGTTTAAGGTAACACCTGAATATATATTTTCATCTCGAAATGTTGACTTAAGAAACATAGATAATAATTTAACATCTTCAAATAACAATATACGAGTTAGGAAATGGAATACTAACCTTTATGAATCTACATTAAAATCCACAGCTGTTCCTAATTCTTCATCTCAAATTATTATTCCTTCCCCAACCTTAAAGTTTGCCAGTGAAGGGCCTACAAGTCCAACTTGTAGTTCAGGTTATTCGGGTGATTGGGACGATGCTCAAAGATCTGATGGTAAAAGAAAGGTTAAAGTTTGGATGAACCTGATATTAAAGGAATGGCCGGATGAAGATGATTGGGAACAAAAATATGCTGTAAGAATTACTGTTAGAGGATATAAAAAGAAATTTGGTATTTATGATTGGTATAAAACTAATTTATCTTTTGAAGATGCAAATTTTAAGGTATCAGCACCTTACGTTTGGGATGAATTAATACCCGCGTATGATGAAAGCGGTTATTATTGGAAAAACTATTATATGAGTAATTGGTCCGGATCTGAAAATGATACAGAAAAACTGGAAGATGAAAAAGAGGTGGGCAACACAGAAGTAATTAATTGTGAAGAAGAATTGCCTAATGTGCATAGTTTGTGCAAATTCAGGGTAAAAGCAACAAGCAGGGGCGTAGGCGATAAATGGGCTACAATATGCCATGGCTATTCTTGTTGTGGTAGCGGGGGCTATAACTAAATCAATTTTTTAGGAAATAAAACCGTGCTATAATATTCTTAATAACCTGGCTATATAAATCATTTAAATTATAATATATAGCCAGGTTATTAAGCAAAAGGCAGAAAAAATATGAAAACATCTCATATATATTTACTATTATTAATTATTGTGCCTGGTATCTGTACTTATAGCCAGGAACATACTATTTACGGTTATATTACTTCAAAATCATCAGGAGAATACCTTCCTTATGCCACGTGTTACGATAGTATACATAAAACAGGCACTGTGGCAAACAAAGAAGGTTTTTTTAGTTTCACTTTACCTAAAGGAAACGTTTCAATAAAAACTTCATTTATTGGCTGTAACCCGGCTATTACCTCGTTTTTTTTAAACAAAGACACGAACCTTACTATAGCCTTATTTCACGAGGAATTGAGAGAAATTATTTTTTTATCCGAAGAAAAACCTTTATACAAGCAAACCTTAATGGGAAAAATGACTATTTCCCCTAAAACAATTCAAAACATACCGTCATTTTTAGGTGAACCTGACATTATAAAAGCTGTTACATACCTTCCGGGGATAAGCGGGGGAAGGGAAGGGTATTCGAATTTATATGTAAGGGGCGGCGGAAGAGGGCAAAATCTTATTTTATTGGATAACGTACCTATATATAATACTAATCATGTTGGAGGATTAATTTCTTTATTCAATTCTAATATTATTAAAAATATTTTTGACCCCTTCT
>CAZKIR010000397.1:231-4060 GCA_964552835.1 uncultured Bacteroidales bacterium | reverse complement strand
CTTTTAAAGCGGGAAAATCCCTCTCTACGCAAGGGCACGGAAACTGCCGTACCTTCCGGGAAATTTTGAATACCTATGCCTATTGCCAGGGCCAGGGCACCCGCGAAAGTGGCCGAGGGCAAGTCGAAAGCCAGCGCCCCAAATGCCACGCCAATAGCCAAGCCTTCGGGAATATTATGAATGGTAATGGCCAAAACCAACAACACGCTTCGTTTCCAGGTAGTGCTTATGCCTTCGGCCTGCTCTCGTTTCTCGCCCAGGTGCAGGTGTGGCAATATTTTGTCGATCCCGAAAAGGAAAGCGCCACCCGCCAAAAACCCGATCAGGGGAGGTACCCAGGGAATTTGGCCGGTGTTTTCGGCCATTTCGATAGAAGGGGCCAGCAAGGACTAGTAACTGGCCGCGATCATCACACCAGCAGCAAAGCCTAGCATGTAGTTCAATACCTTTCGTTTAATTTCCTTGAAAAAGAAAACCAGCCCGGCACCCGCGGCCGTGAGGCCCCAGGTAAAAAGGGTGGCTAACAATGCTTGCCATACCGGGGAGAGCGCTTTAAACCATTCCATTTTAATTAATAATTAATGCCTATTTGTAAATGCGATATTGCTTTGGGCCACTTATTAAGTGATGATTCATTTATTACCCGTGATGTCTGGCTAACAAGCAATTTTTTGCGTTGTTCAAACTCTATGCCTATTTTATGCTGTAGGCGATCAAGGATTGCAGAACAAGTAGCCCATGGCAATTAAAACCTTGTAGAGGGTTCACTAACCTGACTCATGCATAAGGAATAATTCCATGCTTATTAAACGCTGTCAGGAGTTTCACCGGCTAACAGGACCTGTTCCGGGCTATCGGGATGCCAGGCCGTGTTTACCACAATATTTTTTTCTTTTTTGCCTTAAAAAAAATGTCGCGGGTATTTATATTTTTCGTTTCAAGAATTGGGCATTGATGGCCACGATGACCGTGCTGGCGCTCATGAGCAGTGCGCCCACGGCAGGGGAAATTAGTATCCCGGCACTAAACAATACCCCGGCAGCCAAGGGAATGGCTACCACGTTATAAGCCGTGGCCCAGGCAAAATTCTGGATCATTTTTTTATAGGTTTCTTTCCCGAATTTTATCAGCAAGGCTATATCCTTGGGATTGCTGTTTACCAGGATAATATCCGCGGTTTCAGCGGCCACGTCCGTGCCAGAGCCCACGGCAATGCCCACGTCGGCTGTTGCCAGGGCCGGGGCATCGTTTATCCCGTCGCCTGTCATGGCCACGAATTCTCCCTGTTGCTTCAGTTCTTTAATGATTTCCAGCTTTTGATCGGGCATAACGCCTGCATAATATTTGTCTAACCCGAGTTCCTCGCTCACGGCCTTGGCCACCTCCTCGTTATCCCCGGTCATCATATAGGCTTTTATGTTATTTTTCTTTAGATAAGAAATGACCTCTTTGCTCTCGGGCCGTATCTCATCGGCCATCGCGATATAACCGGCCAATTCCCCGTCTACCAACATGAATACCACGGATTCTTGTTTGTTCTGGAAAGCTTCCTTAGGAATTTCCAGGTTTTGTTCTTTCAGGTGTGCCGGGTTCATGATTTGTACTTTTTTACCTTCTACTTTTGCCTCCACCCCTTTTCCGCTTATCGCGTTAAAATCATCAGCCCCCGGGTATTTTAGGTTTTTTTCTTGTACTTTGTCCATGATGCCCACGGCCAAGGGGTGTTCTGAAAGGGATTCGATGGCCGCGGCCATTTTCAGGATATCGTTTTCGGTAAATTTATCCGAATTGCTGGCCACCCGCGATACCTTGAAATTCCCGCGGGTCAGGGTCCCTGTCTTGTCGAATGCCAGCAAGGTAATATTCCGGGCGTTTTCAAAAGCTGTACGGTTGCGGATTAGCAAACCGTTCCCCGCCGATACCGAGGTGGAGATGGCCACTACTAGCGGTACTGCCAGTCCCAAGGCGTGTGGGCAGGTAATCACCATCACGCTGGCCATCCGTTCCAGGGCAAAAACAAAAGGTTTTCCGAGTGCCAGCCAGGTGGCCAGGGTACCAAAACCAACTGTGAGCGCTATTATGGTAAGCCATAAAGCGATCCGGTCGGCCAGGTTTTGGGTTTTTGATTTTTCGGCCTGGGCGTCGCGTACCATGTGGATAACTTTGTTCAGGTAGGCTTCTTCGCCCACTTGTTCTACTTTTATTTTTAAGGAGCCATTCCCGTTCACGGTCCCGCCGATTACCTGGTCGCCTTCTTGCTTGTTCACGGGTTTTGCTTCACCGGTCACCATGGATTCGTTTACCGAGCTTTTGCCCTCGGCGATGTTGCCATCAACGGGGATTTTCTCGCCTGGTTTTACCAATACCAGGTTGTCTTTTTTCAAATCGCCTACCTTCACGTCCTCTATTTGATCGCCCTTTATCTCGTGGGCTTCCGAGGGCATCATTTCCACCAGCATTTGTAAGGAGCGGGAAGCTGACATCACGGATTTCATCTCGATCCAATGCCCGAGTAACATCACGTCAATCAGGGTAGCCAGTTCCCAGAAAAATGTTTTGCCTTCCAAGCCAAAGGTCGTGGCCGAACTATAGCCCCAGGCCACGGTAATGGCCACGGCAATCAAGGTCATCATGCCGGGTTGCTTTTTCTTCAGCTCACTGATCAATCCCGTGAGGAAAGGCCATCCACCATAGAAAAATACGAAGGTTGACAAGAGAAAAAGGACATACTTGTCATAGGTGAAGCCGAGTTGAAAGCCTAATATTCCTTGTACCATGGGGGATAACAACAATATTGGCAGTGTAACGATCAATGAAACCCAAAACCTTGTTTTAAAATCCTTGATCATGTGGGCATGGTGCTGGCTATGGTCATGCCCCCCGCCTTTTTCATGGTGATCATGTCGCGGGTGGTTTTGATGATCGGTTTTGCCTGATTTTTGATGGTGCATGTGGTTTTTCATGATGATTGGTTTTCCTGGATTGGTTTTTCCGTTTGTTATATTCTTCTTTTGTTATTTCTCCTTTAGCATACCTCTCGCCCAAACCCTTGAACGATGTCTTGGGTTCCGGGTAGATGAGTAAAAGTATACCCGTAAGAAAGATAAAAAATATCCAGGGGTAGCGCATCCAACCCCTTTTTTTTAATGCAAATACTTGTATGGCCCGGCTTATAGCGGACAGGACGAGCAGTATCCCGATCCAGTTCCGCATGAAACGGGCAAAACCGCCCGGGTTATGAAGCATGTAAATAATTCCTATCAATGCAAGGGAAAATGGCCAGATGGCCGCTAGTAGCATGTTTTCTTTCTTTTTTTGGTTCAATTTTAATTCTGTAAAGCCCGAGATGAGAAATAATAGGCCAATAATATAATGATGATAAATTTCTGGTACATGTATCATGGTATCTTGAACGGCCTCTTCGCAACTTATCCTGGCGTGAAAGTAAATAACAGAAGGGATGATAATTCCGGCCAAGATGCTCGCCCATGGCCAATATTTTCTTTGCACGATGGGGTGCTTAGGCTTAAATGCCCCGGTAAAGGCAATGATCGCGATAAGTATGAAAAAACTCCCTTCCAGATAATGCCCTAAATTGCAATAATATTGAAGTGTTTCAGCTGTGTTTTCCATGAAGGGTTATTTTTTGATTTTATAATTTCGCATCATGCCCATATCTTCATGTTTCAGGTTTTGGCAATGGTACAGGTATAATCCAGTATATTTCTTAAAATGCATCATTAGTTTCACGCTTGAACCGGGCATTAACAAGAAGGTATCCTGCCAGCCCTCGTCCACGAAACCCTCTTTCACGGTTTAACGTGTTAAA
>CAZKIR010000397.1:0-221 GCA_964552835.1 uncultured Bacteroidales bacterium | reverse complement strand
AGCCGTAGGCACTTTTGGTGCCCTACGGCTGGGGGTATGTTGGGTTGACGGATCAATACCTTAACAAGGCGTTCACGATAGTATTTTCTTCTGGCAAATCTTTTTGATCCATGATATACACGTTTCCATTGTTCAGGAAGGTGTTCATGGCACAGGTGTTTAACAGGCAAACATCGCCGTTGCTGGGTTCGGTATGGATATCGACTTCATTATTTTGCAAG
>CAZKIR010000396.1:0-4111 GCA_964552835.1 uncultured Bacteroidales bacterium | reverse complement strand
AATCGTGTCATTAACCATCCCGCAAACCAGCATATCCCTTGGCATGATATCAATAATATCCAAATCCGGTTTCGTCACGCTAAAATCATCAATAGCAAACGCGTACACGCCATTGCCATGCTTCACGGCTTCTATCTTAATTATCACGTTCGTGCCTTCAAATGCCCCAAGGTCAAAGGAAACCTGAACAGGTTCCGGATAACCGTACACGTTTTCAAGGTCTTGGACCGTTCCCAATAGGGTGTAAGTGTTACCGCAATCACTTGAAGCATACACCTTGATGCTATCATTCGCGCCCATGCTGCCTTCAGTGGCCCACACGTCAAAATACACGTAGGTATTGGCCTCTATCTTGCCCACTTTTGGTGAGATAATAAAGGCTTCTTCCGTGTCAAACAAGGATTCACTGGCCAGGCTTTGGCTAGAAACCTGAATATTTTCACTGTATATCCAGTTGACATCCGGATCGTTAGCCGTACCGTCAAATTCCTGGGCAAAAGGTATTTCCTCGTAATCCTGAATGGTAATATTTTGTGTTCCGCCGGCCGGGTACCAATCGTTCGAGGCATTGCCGGTCACTTCCAGGATAGCCCTCACGGCATAAGTACCTGGTTCTTTCATGTTCACCGGAGAAACCACTATAGTATCTTTCACGCCCGGTTCAAGGCTGTTGCCCAATGTACGGTTAAAGGTTTTTGTTTCCCCGTCATGGGTCACTTCAACCTTCACGGGCACGTCGCTGACCACTTGATAACCCTGGTTTTCCACTATAATTAACAAGGAATCACCGGTTTCGCCACAAATTCCCTCGTAAGTATCCAGGATGCTTAGGATATCCACATCAGGCGTGTACAACGCGAACCTGTCCAGGGCAAACTGGTAATCACCGGTATTTTCCTTGGTGGCGGTAAACTTCACGATCACGTCGCTGCCCTCGTATGCCGTCAAGGGGAGTAACACGTTCACCCATTCATCACTGCCCACCACGTTCGATTCATTGGTGATGTTGAGAAGGGTTTCCCAAGTCAACCCACAATCAGTGGAGATTTCCACGAGGACGGTATCCCCGTATGTCATGCTACCACTGATGATACTATAATCAAAGGCAAGGTACATACTTTCGGTCACCATACCCATTTTCGGGGTCATTAACATGGCCGTGTCTGTTCCGGTTGGGGTAAGCACGTCGCTTTGAATATGTCCGGAAGTAACGGTTGACATATACTCGTCATTCCAACCCGATGGATAGTTTCCAAATTCGGTCAAGTACGGGAGATCAACCAGTTTCGTGATAGTTTTGGTTGTCCTTACCGTATCGTTCGTCCGGTCTTCATCGTTAGACAATTTACTGTACGCCGTCATCTCATAATCCCGCGGCACCCTCGTATCAATCATGCCCACGAGGAAGGTATCCACATCACCGGCTTCGATCACGTCAGTAATCGTGGCAGAGGTAGACTGGCTTACGGTGTAAGTGCCAGTAGGAGATTTGATAACAATAGGATTTGTCAACGGGATATTTACATTGTCTATCGCGTAATGATAATTATATCCACTTGTTTCAAAAAAGCGGAAACGCGTTGAACTTGTCTGGGCGCCCCCGGGAATATTTACAGAGAAATCCACTTGCCCGTTCACGTTATAGGTCGCCCATAAATAAGCCCATGATCCACCACTGTTGGTTGAATATTCAATACGGAAATCCTGGCCTGAATACTCTGATTTTATAGTGAAATCTATATTTCCACCATTGCTAACATCGATATCAGCGGTTGATAAATACTTATAATTATCAAATCCAATAAACGAGTTTTCATCGATAGAGAATGGATATTTACCTACCGTGCCCTCGATCGTGGTCCAGAAGTCTTCATTTATCGGGTCAAAACTCTCGCTAAAACTCCCATAAGTAGTTTGTTCCACGATTTCACTCCCTTTCACGTCTACCTTCACGGGAATATCGCTCACGGCATCCATGGCCGTGTTGTTCTGTACAACGACCCAGATAGAATCCTCTTCTGTTCCACACAGACTTTTGTTAAAGAGGATTTGGGACATAAGCACGTCCACTTCCGGTATGGTAATTTCAAAATGGTTTAGATGAAAATACATGGCCCCGATGGCGCCCTTGCTAATCAAGAAACGCACGCTGATAACCTGCCCGTCAAAGGCCGCGAGATCCAGCATCAAGGAAGTGTCCTCGTCGCTGTCCACGTGGTTTTGGGCGGTAATCGCGTGAATAGTGGTGTAGGTTTCACCACAATCACCGGAAACCTGTACCTCGATCTTGTCATTATCGCGCAGGTAATGTCCTACCAGGTTGCCCGTGGTAATATTGTACGCGTCAATCCCGTATTCAAAATACAGCTTGTTCTCGGCCGTCACCGGCCCTACCTTCGCGCTCACTGCCACGGAGGAATCGCCATTTTGCAACTCCTTGGTTTCAATGTACGTGCCAGGCTGTAGCATGTTCGTCGTGTCCCACTGGGCTATCGCGCCCGAGAAATCTTGCACGTGTGGCAAGGGGTTCTGTACTTTAATGTTCACCGTAGTGGTGAGGCTATCGTCCGCGCGATCATGATCATCTGCCACGTCAGTATAAGCTTGCAGTTCGTATTCACCAATCACGGATAAATCGATGGGCGAGATATAAAAAGTATCTATCTCACCCGCTGCCAGGGTACCAGTGTAAGTGTCTGTAAGCATGGCGTCCGGTAGTTTCTCCGTGTTATGGCTTACTTGAACTTTCACCGGGAACCCGGTCACGTCAATAAAACCATTGTTCTCCAGTACCACCATCAATTCTTCTGTTTTACTGCCACAAATCCGGTTGGCCGGATCTTCTATCGCGATCATAGAAACATTGGTTGCACCCGATATCGTGAAATCGTCAATATAAGCTTTCATCTTACCAATGCCTGCTTTCACCAGCATCACTTTAAAAATGGCTTCCCCGCTTATGCCGGTCAAATCCACGAACACTTTCTGGTATTCATCATTAATCCCGTGGTTCCCATTATTTATCGTGGCAATGGTTTGATAAGTCTCCCCGCAGTCTGTAGATGCTTGTACAAACAAGCTATCGTCCCGGCGGATATAATTACCGAGCAAGCTGTTTGTCGCATCATAAGCTTCCAGCAAGTAATCAAAGCTCAGGTACCTGCCGTCCACGTCGCTGTATTTCACCGTTTCAAAACTTAGGCTATCGCCTTCAACGGCCAGGTTACTAGCCAGCTCCCAATCGTTTATTGGCCATGTCCGGACAAAACCATCAAGCACCCATCCAGTAATTGATCCTGCATTTTCAAAATCATTGGTATCAGGTGCCGGTATGGCCTCGCCGATCGACAAGGTCATCTCGGAACCGTCGTTGGTATCATCGCCATCGTTTAAGAACGAAGTATAGGCATTCAGGATATAGTCCCCAGGCACCGTACTATTGAAAGTGCCCACGAAAATAGCCGTGTCGCTGCCGGCATCCAGTGACCCGTTCATCGTACCTTCCATGATGGTGTCAGTAAATTCAGCCCCGGTAATCTCTACCGCGTAAGGCACATCGCTCACGGGTATCGCGCTATAATTGTGAATATTGATTTCTACCGAATCATTTTCATATCCACAAGCGGAGGCCACCGGGTTCAGGAAGCCTGTTACGCCAACATCTACTTTTTGAATAGAAAAGTCATCAACATAGAATTTAAAACTATTGCTTTCAGAAGTATCCGGTTTGATACCGATAATCCTGACCGAAACCTCTTTGCCGATATAATCATTCAGGCTAATCCCATCTATCATTTTCCAATTATTTGTCTCATTCTCGTTACTGGTATCTATCACGTGCAAGGTATCAAAAGTAAACCCGCAATCTTCAGAAACCTGGATCAATAAATGATCATCATCTGTTAATTGCCAGCCGGTAAAATTCGTGTAAACCTTGTATTCAAAGCTCATGGAAGTACCTTCTTCTATGGGCCCAACCTTATCCAGGATAATCGAGGCTGAATCCCCGGCTGCTATATAATTGGTCTCAACATAACTAAATGAATTGTTCAGGTTGTTCAGTTTCCAATCCCCCGTGTTAAAGAAGGTCGAAGAATAAGGTATGGTCAAG
>CAZKIR010000395.1:0-4136 GCA_964552835.1 uncultured Bacteroidales bacterium | reverse complement strand
TTAGGGCCACGGGCAAACTGGCCATGGCAATGGTGGTCCCAACGTTCAGGTAAGGTATCCATAGGGTAATGATCCATAGGATAAGGCACAAGATAAGTGAAATGAAGTTTGACAAGCCGATCTTGAAAGCATTCGATAGGGTGTCCCCAATAGTCAGTTGATTCTTCATAATAATGTTTTTTTGGTTTTACAATAAAAGGCCAAGTTAAAAAAGATTTATCAGAATGTCAATACGTGGAATTCAGTATTTTTTTTTTTGTTTGTAGTAAATGAAATGAGGTTGTTTTCAATACCAATTGTTTAAACAATGGATTTTGTTTTTCGCGTAGATGTGCACGTGGAGAAAATCATGTTGAAAAATTTTTTCTGGCATCGTGCAAGTTTCAAAATAGGATTTTTCAGGCCCATAACCCGGGGAGTTATCGCGGCAAATTTTCTTGTACTCTTCGATCATAAGGTTTTGCATTGTTAAGGGTGCTTTTTTTTGTTCTTCCAATTCTGTTAATTATAAAAGTAAATAACTTTTTCAAGAATTTCAAACCAGGAGTTGCTCAATTATTTTTTAATTTTCCATATTAATAATTATATTTGCGCTCCTTGATTAATAGCCCAGGTGGCGGAATTGGTAGACGCGCTGGTCTCAAACACCAGTGGATTTTTTCCGTGCCGGTTCGACTCCGGCCCTGGGCACTAAAATGGCCCTTGTATTTCATGTTATTATGCCAGGGATAATTATTATCCTTATAACCCTCATCAAGAGGGTTTTTTTATTTATTTTTGTTCTATGGATAAAAACGCGATAAGCCATCCTTACAAGGAAAAACAAGACCAGTTTGACAGGCGTTACCTGGAAATGGCTACTACCTGGGCCAAAAATTCTTATTGCAAGCGAAGGCAAGTGGGTGCACTTATCGTGAAAGAAAAGATGATTATTTCGGATGGGTACAACGGTACCCCCTCGGGTTTTGAAAATGTTTGCGAGGACGAAAATAATATCACCAAACCCTACGTTTTACACGCGGAAGCCAATGCCATTACCAAGGTGGCCAAATCTAACAATAGCAGCGAAAACGCCACCTTGTACGTAACCACGGCCCCTTGTATGGAATGTTCTAAATTGATTATCCAGGCCGGTATCAGAAGGGTTGTCTATTCGAATAATTATAGCAAGAAAGAAGGGATTAACTTGTTGAAGCGGGCCGGCATTGAAGTTGTATACATGGAATTAAATAAATAACCGATACCCTAAAAGAATATGCAAAACAGACGAAAAATAAATATATACTTGCCCATAATTTTGGCAATTGTCCTGGTTGCCGGCATGGTGCTCGGGCATAATTTAAACAAGGTAAACCCGGATGAAAGGGTTTTTATTTATCCCCGGTCCAATAATAAAATCACGAACGTGATCAATTACATCGTGGATGAATACGTGGATACTGTTTCCCGAAAAAACCTCGTGGAAACGGCTATTCCCGAGATGTTAAAAATACTGGACCCTCATTCGGTATATATACCTGCGGATGAATTAAAACGCGTGAACGAGCCTTTGCAGGGCAATTTCGAGGGTATTGGTATACAGTTTAACATGCCCAACGATACGGTGATAGTTATTAGCACGATTTCTGGCGGGCCATCGGAAAAGGTCGGGATACAACCTGGTGATCGCATCATAAAAATTGAAGATACCCTGGTCGCGGGAGAAGGTATACCCACGGCCCAAATTGTTAGAAAATTGAAAGGGCCAAAAGGCACGAAAGTCAACGTGGGTATCCAGCGAAAAGGGATAGGCGAGTTACTGGAATTCGAGATCACGCGGGACAAGATCCCCTTGTACAGCGTGGATGTGTCCTACATGATCGGGGATAGCCTGGGGTATATAAAAATAAGCCGTTTTGCACGGACCACCCATGAAGAATTTGTTGAAGCAGTGCACAAGCTGCAAAAAGAAGGCGTGCAAGAATTGATCGTGGATTTGCGCGGAAACGGTGGGGGGTACATGGACGCCGCCACGGATATTGCCAACGAGTTTTTAGGCGATGGAAAACTTATCGTTTATACAGAAGGTAAAGCTAGTCCGCGAAACGAAATTTACTCCAATGCCAATGGAAATTGCCTGGATTATGAAGTGAGCATATTAATCGACGAGTGGTCCGCCTCGGCCAGCGAAATCCTGGCAGGGGCTATACAAGACAATGACCGGGGCGAGATAATTGGCCGGCGTTCTTTCGGTAAAGGCCTGGTACAGCAACAAACTGTTCTTCCGGATGGCTCGGCCTTGCGCCTTACCGTGGCCCGTTATTATACCCCCACGGGGCGTTGCATACAAAAATCCTATGAAAATGGCAATAAATTGTATTTCGAGGATCTTAGCGAGCGGTACGACAAGGGCGAGTTCAGGGTAGAGGACAGCATTCATTTTGCCGATTCCCTGGCCTATACTACTTCGGGCGGGGATACAGTTTATGGTGGCGGCGGCATCATGCCCGATTTTTTTGTCCCGATTGATACCTCGGGTTACTCTGATTATTATAAGAAATTAATAAACAAAGGTTTGATATATAAGTTCGCGTTTGATTATGCTGACTTACACAGGGAGGAGTTGTCAGCATTTGGCGATCACGAGAAAATTAGCCAATATCTTGAAAAGAAAGATGTTTTTAATGAATTTATCAAGTTCGCGCGGGAAAAAGGCATCGAAACCAACTGGGGGCAAATACACGTATCAAAGGAAATATTACAGGCCCAGTTAAAAGCTTATATTGCCAGAAATATTATTGATAACGAAGGGTTTTATCCAATTTTGATGAAAGTAGACAACACTTTGCAAGAAGCCGTGAAAATTATGCAGGAAAAAAGAAAGTAGCGATAAATAATAAAAAAGGAACCGGTAAATGATCCAACCCAAGGTTTGCTCATTTTCTCCCTCGAAAAAACACCTATCTAACCTTCATATTTACCGGTCCCTTAAAATTAATACCAGGTTATCTCGTATTCGTCAAACGCCGGGCCCCTCTTAAAATCCCTAACTAACCTGGCCCTCGGAAATACCACCCCGGCTTTCCTTATAAAAGATTCAATCATGCCGAGTTGAAAAACGGCATTGAAATTTTGTGTTTTTCTTAACCTTATCGTATCGTCACTAGTGTCAACTACTTTCCATGAACTGCTGAGGCTCGGGTCTTGTACCATTTCCTGAATAGCTTTGCCCAGTTTTTCAACCGCTTCTTTCGGGCTTAGCTTTTTCCCGTTTACCTGATGAGAGGCTTTTAATTGCTCGTATGCCTTTTCACCTAAAGTTTTGCCGATCATTTTCGCGTTGGTTGGCCCCAGTTGTTTTTCTATCCAGTCAAGCATCTCGTTGAACAAGGTCAAAGGTGCTTTCTCGTATGGGTTTCCTTTGCCATATTTGCCTGCCTTGTTCTCTAGTTCTTTGGCGAGGTTTTCATCTTTATCCTTGTACTGGTTAAGGATATTTTGTATGAGCATGGCATAACAGGTCGCGCCATTTAAATTTGTCATGGTTGTAGGTGCGTTCATGAGCTAAATTTTTTATTATGATACGGGAAGATTGAAAAAAAGATATGATAAAAATGGTGATTTTGATCACCAAAACAGCGGCCCCGTTGTCCATGACTTCTTTAAAGGGCAGATAGATAAAAGGGTATACTCGTGAAATTTTTTTTTATAGTTTTGCCCAGTAGCTTTTGGTTTTACTGATTTTGACAGGAAACCCTAATTAACTATTGAAAGAATACTAGTGGAAAATAATTAAAGCTTGTTCTTAAGCTCTATCAATTTATTGAGGAAATAATCGGCATTTTTCAAAATGCCGGAAAAATAGTTAACAACTATAACAAATACTCTATTAAAGGAGATAGTAATCCCATGAAACTACAGATTTTTTAATAAATTACCAATAAGCTTATGCCGCTTTTTTAAGGATTTCTTCTTTTTCCACTATTTCCATCAGCATTTCAAGCCATTTCTTTTGTTGTTTTTTGCCGGTTAAAATTTCCGCAGGGCTTTTCCCTTTTCGTTTTCTTAGCTTTAGTTGCATTTTTACCATACTGCCAGGCCAATGCAAATGCTTGTATAATTTTCTTGGAGATACCTTTTAGCATTAATGAAAACTG
>CAZKIR010000394.1:3568-4137 GCA_964552835.1 uncultured Bacteroidales bacterium | reverse complement strand
CTTACCGGAAACGAAGTTGGTTTAATAGCTTATTACAATTTCGACCATTCAAATGCTGTTGATGCCTCGGGTAATGGGCGTAATGGAACAGAACAGGGCACCTTATCCTATCTTCGGGCCAACTTGTTGCCGACTCCCTTCCTTGATGATCCATTACCCGGTGTAACTGTGGCCGATTTAAGCTGGGAAGCTATTGACAGTGCCAGCCAGTATATGGTAGAGGTTGCTACCGATGCCAACTTTCAAAACAAGGTGGTAAGCAACGAGCGTGTCACTGAAAAATCCTATCAAGTGGAAGGACTGGATAAAAACACTAAATATTTCTATCGTGTAAAATCCAAAGTTGATACCGTTTGGTCTGAGTTTTCGGGTACAGGTACGTTCTTTACCCTACCAGGAAATGCTTTGGTATTAGATGGAGAGAATGATTATGTTGCATTTGATGATATTGCTAATTATCCATCAGACGAAGCAACCATCGAATGTTGGGTAAAGGCAGAACAGACAACAGGGAACGATGCTATTTGGGCACATAACAACAAATTTAATGGAGACAATCAGTATGTGTT
>CAZKIR010000394.1:1156-3558 GCA_964552835.1 uncultured Bacteroidales bacterium | reverse complement strand
GTGTTATTGTATGACTCTGATACAAAGGAACTAAATATAGCTACTATGGCTCCCGGCAGCGGTTATGAAACCATTGGCCCATTTAGCAATGTAAACCTGCTTTCATCATGGCACCACCTGGCTGTTTCAATTGTGAAAGACGGGGAATCCTTTATTTATGTAGATGGGAAACAAGTGGGTCAGTTTACCCATCATTTGTCACCCATTGTTAATGGCTATCAATTTGCCATTGGGCAGGAATGGGATCATAGTCCGGCAACTCCTTCTCAATTCTTTAATGGAGAATTTGATGAATTCCGGGTATGGGACATAGCCTTAACTGAGGCTGAGATTAGGGCTAACATGAACCTTTCAGAACCCGAGGGTGCCAGCGAACACTACATTGCCCACTATACCTTTGATGAAATTCATAATGGAAACATCATCAAAGATTTGGCCAAACAAAACGATGCAACATTAATTAAAGGAGCTACTATTAAGCCATCCGAAGGGGTAATAAACCCAATTACCCTGGAGCCGACCAATATCACACTGGGTAGCTTTACCCTGAACCTGAATGAAATCCTGTCGGCTCAAAGCTACGAGGTTGAAATAGCACATGATGAAACCTTTGTACCCCCGCTGGCCCTGCATGAAAATATCGGTAAGGACACCGCTTACAATGCCGAAGGCTTGTGTCCGGGTGTAAAATATTTCTACCGCGTGCGCGCCATTTACGATGAAAATACCATCAGCGACTGGTCGGCGCCCGATACCGTGTGGACGGTTAATCAGGATGCTACCATTGATAACCTCTCTGCCAGCCAGGGGGATTACTCGGGTGATCTGAAATTGAGCTGGGAAAGCCAATACGAGTACCTGGTTTCCAATTTCGAGATAAAAAGGCGTTTGGCCGGATCTGGTGATGAATTCGAGTTGCTTGCCCTCGTGGAAAACAAACACGGTATTTACCAGTACACGGATACCATGGCACTGCCCGGTACCTATTACGAGTACACGGTACAAGGCCTGAGCTATTGCTATGGTAATGATACCGAGGTGGATACCAGTAACGTGGGTTTCAGGCTTCCAACCCTGGTGGCTTCCAAGGACGATGGAAGGATCCGTCTGGATTGGGAGTACGCCGATGGTTTTGCCCGTAACCTTGAAATTGTCCGCAAGGACGTGGAAACGGGCATCGAGCAAGTATTCCAGGAAGTGGCCGACAGCCTCATGTATTACGACGTGACCATGAGCATGTGCGTGCCTTATCAATACCAGCTGGTATCGAAAACCGCTGATTATGATGACGTGGCATCCAAACCGGTTATCTTTACCCTGGAAGAGGACATTTTTGACGCGATAGATACCCTGGACGCTTCCAAGGGCTACGCGGATGGAAAAGTAAGCCTGAACTGGGTGTCCCATAAACAATCCATCATTGACGAGTACCATATTTCCCGCCGCATTTATTGCTCGGGCAGCGATTTTGAAATCGTCAAAATTATTGACCGGGGCGAGACCCAGGCATGGATAGATGAAGATGCCAGCCCGGGCATCTATTACGAGTACTGCATTATTGGCCTGGGCACGTGTGGCGACAATACCTTGTATACCGATTCCGCTATCAGTGTTGGCTATCGCCAGCCAGAAGGGATCATGAGCGGGCTGGTAACCTACAAGGGCGGTAACCCCGTGGCCAACGTGAAAGTGGTGGCCGATTATGCCAACGCCGACGAAACATTAGGCAGTTGCCTGTTTTTCGATGGTTCGGACAAGATGGTATTGCGCGAGGGCAAAACCTTTGATTTTTCCAGTGGATTTGCCCTGGAAACGTGGATACGCCCGCTTGATTTAAGCAACGATTTTAGCTTGTTCGAGAACCTTGATTCCAACCTGGTGTCAGTATACTATAACGCGGCTGGAAATACCATAGGCGTGAACGTAGACACCGCGTACACTACATATGAACTTTCTGGTGACTTGTGGGAAAATGATAGCTGGAACCACTTGGCCGTGAAAGCCGATGGCAGCGAGCTGAGTTTGTTGATAAACGGCGAACGGGCCAGCAGCGTGGCATGCAATGCATTGCCTACCCTGGCCGGGAACAGTGACATGTGTTTGGACTATAAGGGCTACATTGACGAGTTCCGCGTGTGGAATATCGCCCGTTCCGATAGCTTGATCCATCGAAATCATAACCTGGTATTATCCCGTGAGGTGAAGGGTTTGGCCGCAGCCCTGCGTTTTGACGCGAACAAGGGCGTGTATGCCTTTGACCATAGCCGGACCAATAACGTGTCAAACAGGGCACATGGTTTTATTTACGGTGCCGAATGGTCACAAACCAATATACCTTCCAAGGCCAAGCTGGCATTGGCAGGCTTAACCGAACCGGCAGGGAGCTATATCGTCAAGGGGGT
>CAZKIR010000394.1:0-1146 GCA_964552835.1 uncultured Bacteroidales bacterium | reverse complement strand
GTATGGTTTAAAGGCAATGGAGATAATTATTCTGTAACGCCCATGTTTGGCGTGCATGCCTTCGAGCCGGCTTCCCGTAACCTCTTGGTAAGCGAGAATTCACTGATATTTAGTAACCAAGACTACACGGACATATCTTCCTTTGATGTGATGGGCAACGTGAAATACAAGGGCACTACCTTCCCGGTGGTCGGGGTGAACATCCTGATTGACGGGGAAAAAGTGTATGACCTGGAAAATAACCCGATCCAATCAGATGATGAAGGAAACTTTTCCATCGAAGTACCCATAGGGGATCACGTGTTGTCTGCACAAAAAGACGGTCACGTGTTCGCGGAAGGTTTCTTCCCACCAAAAGAAAATGATGAACTCGTGTTGCATAATTTCCAGGACGATATTACGGGCCTCCAGTTTATCGATTCTACCACCCGGATCATTGCCGGTAGGGTAGTGGGCGGCTCTAAGGAAGCTGGTAAGAAGATCGGTTTCGGGAAATCCGTGAACAATATCGGGCAATACACGATTATCTTGAAAGCCGAGCGAGAAGAATTTGGCTACAAGGATACGGTCATTACCAACGACAGCACGGGCGAGTACGAGATGGAAGTCATTCCCGAGCGGTTCCTCGTGGAAAGCGTGGAAGGTAACCCGGCCTACTTGTTCGACCTGAACATGGAAGGTGTGATAGACCTGACCGACAAGAGCGAGTTCAAGACAGAGAAAGATACTACGATTATTGAAAATGGTGACTTGCCCGCGGACACCATCGTGGACGAGTACGCCTACCATTTCAAGAAAAATTGGGTATACCGCACGCCCATGAGCATTTACGTGACCAAGCCCAACGGCAACCCGGTAATTTGTGACAGCCTCCTGGAACTGGAAAGCGGGGATGTGGAAATTTACTCGGTTGACGCGGACGGGAACGTGAGCTATAACTTTGGCCAACCCGTGTTTGCCAAGTCACGGAACAACGTGCTAAAAGTTAGCGTGACGGAAGAATATACCAATCACCAAACAGAGGTTACCTATACTTCCCCGGTAACGGACGCGAAAGTGAACGTGAAAAACAACCTGGCCATCGACGATAGCCAGAAGCAATTATCAGTGAACGGTGAGGGCGTGGCTTATTATACCTTCCGCAAG
>CAZKIR010000393.1:0-4138 GCA_964552835.1 uncultured Bacteroidales bacterium | reverse complement strand
CTGCTTACTCACGTGAATGGGATTACGAGCGCATGCGTGCCATTGCCGACAAGGTGGGTGCCTTGTTCATGGTTGACATGGCCCACCCGGCTGGATTGATTGCCGCGGGATTGCTTAAAAACCCCTTGAAACACGCCCATATCGTAACATCTACTACCCACAAAACCTTACGCGGCCCCAGGGGCGGTATCATCTTGCTAGGAAAAGATTTTGAAAACCCCTTTGGCCTCACCACCAAGAAAGGGAAAGTACGCATGATGTCATCCTTGTTGAATTCAGCCGTCTTCCCCGGCACCCAAGGTGGCCCGCTGGAACACGTGATCGCCGCGAAAGCCATTTCCTTCGGGGAAGCCTTGATGCCCGGCTTCGTGGAATACCAAAAACAAGTACAAAAAAATGCCCAGGTAATGGCAAAAACCCTGGTCGACATGGGGTACAAGGTAATTTCAGGGGGTACCGACAACCATAGCATGCTGGTAGACCTCCGCACGAAATATCCCGACATTACCGGGAAGCAAGCTGAAAACACCCTGGTACTGGCGGATATCACGGTAAACAAGAACATGGTGCCATTTGACAGCCGTAGCCCTTTCCAGGCATCAGGACTGCGTTTAGGGACCGCTGCCTTGACCACCCGTGGCGCGAAAGATGACATCGTGCCCAACGTGATTGAATTAATTGACGAAGTGCTCGCGAACGTGGAAGATGAGAATGCCATCACGAAAGTACGGGCGAAAGTAAACGAATTGATGAAAGATTACCCCTTGTACGCTTATTAAGGATAAGGCTTCCCCCTACGCCAAGGCTTCCCCCTACGCCAAGGCTTCCCCCTACGCCAAGGCTTCGGGGGATAAAAAGGTTGAGGATGAGGTCGAGGTTGGAATTCGTGCGCGGGCCGGGTCCCTTCGGGGGATTTAAAGATGCGGGAAATCGGTGAGGCACGGGGACAGGCAGTTGTCTGGATGTGTTTTTTTAAGCTATTTGAAAATAACCCTTACAGAAACCATATTTAGAAAAATGGAATGGTACTTGATAGTTATACTGGCCGGCGTGGGGATCATCGCCGGCTTTATCAATACCCTGGCCGGTAGTGGTTCTTTATTGACCCTACCGGTTTTAATGTTTTTAGGCCTTCCGGCCAACGTGGCAAACGGCACCAACCGGATTGCCATCCTACTGCAAAACGTGGTGGGGGTAACCTCTTTTCGCCAACAAAAAGTCCTGGATTTTAAACAAGGGCTTTGGTTTGGACTGCCCGCCATCATCGGGGCCATCACGGGTGCCCAACTAGCCATATCGCTTAACGAAGATATCATGCAAAAGGTCATCGGGGGCTTGCTGGCCTTCATGTTTTTCCTGATCTTGTACAAACCCTCGAAGTGGCTTAAAGAAAATGCCATGCCCGACAAGAAACCAGGCATCGTGCAAGTTATCATTTTCTTTTTCATCGGCGTGTATGGCGGGTTTATCCAGGCGGGCGTGGGGTTTTTCCTGTTGGCCGGCCTGGTGCTCGGCGCGGGCATGGACCTGGTACGGGCCAACGCGGTAAAAATGTTTATCGTGCTCTTGTACACCCCCATGGCCTTACTCCTGTTTATCCTGAACGATCAAGTCAATTTCTTGTACGGTTTCATCCTGGCAGCCGGCAACATGCTGGGGGCTTTTATTGGCTCGCGGGTGGCCGTGAACAAGGGTGTGAAATTCATTCGTTGGATTTTACTTGTCGCGATCTTGTTTTCCGCGTTGAAATTGTTGGGGGTGATGGATTTTATCCTGGAGACGTGAGGCTAGGGCTAAAAACTTAATAGCAGTATTCAGCCCTTATCGTGATGATACGACAGGCGACAGGGCCAGAAAGCATTTTGGCGGTACATCACCTCCGAAGAAGCTGTTAAAAATTAAGCCCTTTATCACGAAAGTGAAAAAACATGATTGGTAAAAAAAAAATAATGAAAATATAACATAAACACACCCCATGAAATCTTTCTTTCGCTCACGAAAAATCAGTTTTGGCCATGCCTGGGAAGGCTTGGTTTACATGATACGCACCCAACCCAACGCGCAAATTGAAATGGTGTTCACCTTCCTCATAATAGTCCTTTCAATATTATTCACATTATCCCTCGTGGAATGGCTTTTTGTCTCCTCTGCCATTTTCGTGGTTATTATTACCGAGGTGTTAAACACGGCTATTGAAAAAACCATGGACAAGATTACCCGGGAATTTGACCAGGACGTGAAGCTCATTAAAGACATCTCGGCCGCGGCCGTTTTACTTAGCGTAACCTACTCTGTAGTCGTGGGCGGGCTTATTTTTATTCCGAAAATCATGGAATGGTTGAGTGGGGATTTTTCATTTTTTTAACACGCCCGTCTTGTTTTTTTTAAAAACGAACACACAACATGTATCGCTTGTTTTCCTCCACGATATTCCATGCCCCTGAGGCTATAACTTTTTCCCGCGATCTTTCGCGGGGTTGGTGACCGTCTTCCAGTATTAAACGTCCACCAGGTTTAGCCATTCTCTTCAGTTCCTGCAATAATGCCGTGGGATAGCTCACCATATGAAACATATCAAGGGCATAAACCAGGTCGGCAGAAAAATCGGGGATTTTTTCAGGGCCATCCATGGCCAAAACGGGGTACACGTTTTTTAAACCAAATTTCTTAAGCTTGGCCTCTACGGCTTCAATGGCCAGTTCATGCACGTCCACGGCAAAAACCTTGCCGGTTGGCCCTACCAGGCGGGAGGCTTTCGCTACATAGCGGCCAGGGCCACAGCCGTAATCCACTACCGTCTGTCCCGGCTGGATACCAAATTTATCCATTATCCCATCAGGCTTTCGAAAAAAGTCCATGACCTTGAAAGTATAATTCATCATCTTGAAACCCAGGTCATGCATCCTGTCATGGTTTCTTGTTGGGACGTTTTTTTTCTCGTTCATAGCTTTAGCACTGTTTATATGTAATCATTTTTCTTTATCAAATAATTGGATGTCACCCACCTGCCCTATCAGCAGTTAAAATCAAAGAACAAGCTATAACAACTAGTTGATAATTTTTAGACGTTAAATATACAATTTATTGCATGAATAATGTATTTTTTAAACATAGTAAAAAAGAGGAGACCATTTAGAATAACCCTTCCGGGTAGTAGCGAGAACAGGAGTTGAACCCGGGACCTTCCCGACGTATGCAGTCGGGGCGCCCTGCCAACTGATGGCAAAAAATAAAGGGCAGAAAGACCCTGCCCCTGGATGTTATTGGTAGCGAGACCGGGAGTTGAACCCGGGACCTCATGATTATGAATCATGCGCTCTAACCAACTGAGCTATCTCGCCAAGTAATATTTTACCCTACACTATCCCGGGCCTTGTTTGTCACGATAAAACCATGACTGCCCCCCGGGACCTTTTCGACGTATGCAGTCGGGACGCTCTAACAAACCGGGCTATCCCGCCAAATGAGAACGTGCCCAAAGAACTAGTAAATGGGAGTGCAAAAATAATATTTTATTAAAATTATGCTATGTTTTTTTTATTTTTTAACGCGGTTTTCATCTTAATCCATATATATCAGTATTTTAAGAAACTTTTTGCCCTTTCAGGCGTATTAGATCATAAAAATCCGTTGAAAAAATGCCGGAAATCACCTACTTTTTTTATTTTTATTTCTTTTTAGGGGCAAAATAGGTAACCTTTCCATGTTTTTTTGTATAAAGATTTGAAAGAGTGAGGAAATACAGCACGGAACAAATACTTAAGGGAATTGAAAGGGAAGATGATAAAATTCTTGATTTTATTTATAAAAATTATTTTTTCAAGATAAGGAATTTTGTCCTTAACCATGGCGGTACTCTTGATGACGCGAAAGATGTATTTCAGGAAGCAATCATAATCCTTTTTAAAAAAATTAAAAAGGATGGGTTAAAACTTGAATGTTCTTTTAGTACCTTCTTGTATTCAGTTTCACGTTTTCAATGGCTAAAGCTATCAGAAAAGTACAAGTTAGAGTTTTACCATAATATAGAACGTAATGATGAATTTGAATCATATTTATTGGACAAGGGCGTATCCGAAGAAATCTTGTTTGAACATGAACGGTACACTATTTATCAGAAAAACTTTAGAAAGCTTGG
>CAZKIR010000392.1:0-4154 GCA_964552835.1 uncultured Bacteroidales bacterium | reverse complement strand
ATTAAACAATATTTCAACTACATATTTTAATACCGGTTGTAAATGTGGTTTAAATATTGTTTAAATGTTGCTTTTTTTGATTGATGCAATATAGTGGCTTATTTTTACAGCTAATTTTGAAAGCTGAAAAATTTCCAACTTCTGAAAACTAAAATACAACATATAAACTACATTAAACAATATTTCAACTACATATAAACTACATATAAACAAATTACAAGTTATCATTAAATTTGTGGTAAAACCATCGTGAATAATACAGGCTAAAATTAACTTGCCAAATATACATATTTATTGCCCCATGTGTTCCCCTAATTTTTCCTTCCATTTTTCCAGCTCAATAGCAGCTTCTTCCCAACCGGTCAATAATTTTTCTAGCTTTTGTTTTAATTCTTCATATTCTTTAAAGATATCTTGATCGCTATCTGCTGCCCCTGCGCCGGCCAGACGTTTTTCAATCTCGTGTACTTGTTTTTCTATCTTGTTAATTTCCTTTTCCTTATCATTTACCTGGTTTTGGCATTTTCGGATGGCCCGTTCGAGGTTCTTTTTTTTTTCATGAAAATCTTTGTTTTTTTCTTTTTTTACTTTGTCCGATGCATCGCCCGTGGCTTTTTTCTTGTCAAGCTGGGCCAGCGTTTCAATCTTTCTTTTCTTTAAAAATTCGTATACTGAAGGACCATGTTCTTTCACCCCCTTTTCCCTGAACTCGTAAAGCTTGGAAACCAGCCCGTCCATGAATTCCCTGTCATGGGAAACGAGCACCACGGTGCCATCAAATTCTGCCAGTGCTTGCTTTAAGATATCTTTCGAACGCATGTCCAAGTGATTGGTCGGCTCATCGAGCACCAGCAAGTTGGAAGATTTCAACAGCAAGGTGACCATGGCCAGGCGGGATTTTTCCCCACCAGACAATACTTTTACTTTCTTGTAAACATCATCGCCCCGGAAAAGAAAAGAGCCCAAAAGCCCCCGCACTTTTGTCCGTATATCGCCCACGGCCACATCATCCACGGTTTGCCACACGGTTTTTTCCCCGTCGAGGAGTTGTTCCTGGTTTTGCGCGAAATAACCAATTTCCACGTTATGGCCCAGGGAAAATTTCCCTTCATAATCCAGATCCCCCACCATCACGCGGGCAAGGGTCGTTTTTCCCTCCCCGTTTTTGCCTACAAAGCCAATTTTTTCCCCCCGCTGGATAAGCATGTCAAGGTTTTGGAGCACCTGGTGCTGGCCGTAGCTTTTTGATAGGCCTTCGAACTCGCACACGACCCTTCCGGAACGAGGGGCAGAAGGGAACCGTATATGGATGGTGTCCTGGTTTTCCTCGTCAAGCTCCAATTCTTCCATCCGCTCCAGTTGCTTTACCCGTGATTGTACTTGCGCTGCCTTGGTAGCCTTGTAGCGGAACCGCTCGATGAAACGCTCGGTCTCGGCGACAGTTTTCTGACGGTTTTTCAACTCGGCTTGTTGGAGTTGTATCCTTTCATTTCGCGATTCTACAAATTGTGAATAAGGTACGGGATAATCATAGGCTTTGCCTGCAACTAGCTCGATGGTACGTTGGGTCACGTTGTCGAGAAACGCGCGATCGTGCGAAATTAAAACCAAGGCCCCGGGAAACGTTTGGATAAAATTCTCTAACCACTGGATGGATTCAATGTCCAGGTGATTGGTCGGCTCATCGAGCAACAAGATATCGGGCGCTTGCAATAAGATTTTGGCCAGCTCGACACGCATGCGCCAGCCCCCGCTATAAATAGACGTGGGCTTATCAAAATCCCCCCGGTTAAAACCTAATCCCGCCAAGGTAAGCTCTATTTTTTTATCAATGTCTTCAATCCCCAGCAATAACAGGTGGTCGTTCAATCGGGTAAACTCATCCAACAGCTTCAAGTAGCTTTCATCATGGACGTCTTCCCTTTGCCCGATTTCCTTTTCCATTTCCCGGGCCTTATCGTGCTGTTCCAGGATATCCTTAAAAGCTGTTTTGGCCTCCTCGTACACGCTTTTTCCATCGGTAAAATCCATGTGTTGCGGCAAGTATCCAAACCGTAAGTCCCCGGGGCGTTCCACGCTACCTTCATCGGCTTGTTGCCGTCCCAGGAGCATCCGTAATAAAGTGGTTTTTCCGGCGCCATTTAAACCCACCAGGCCAATCTTGTTGCCGGGCTTTATCATGAAAGAAATATCCTGGAAAACAAGCTGATCCCCGAAAGCTAAATGCACGTGCTGGATTGATATCATACTTTTGCCTTGTTGACGGCCCCATACGCGGCCGAAAAAATTTTTTGGACAAATATAATATTTTATGTTGGGAGGTTGGATTTATTTATTTATTTCATTTGCCATATCATATTTCCCTGTATGTCAAATATAACAATTTTTGCATTTTTTTAATTGCCCAAGATAGCCCCTTACCATGGCAAATTATTATTTTAAGCTTTTTAATTCTTGACCCAAATAATGTACTTTTGCGAAAAATTTACCATCTTGAGCAGGAAAAAAAGAAAACGCCCGGTGATTGAAGGTTTAGAGGTGATTGACCTGGCCGCTGAAGGAAAAGCTATTGCAAAATTCGATGGAAAAATCATTTTCGTTAACGATCATGCTGTTCCTGGCGATGTAGTTGATGTACAGGTTACCCGAAAAAAGAAAAACTACCTGATGGGGTACCCCTTGGCCTTTCATCAGTATTCTCCCAAACGCACCGGGCCATTTTGCCAACATTTCGGTACTTGCGGGGGGTGCAAGTGGCAAAACCTGCAGTACCAAGAACAGTTAAAATACAAGCAAAAACAGGTTGAAGAACAATTCAAACATATTGCCAAGTTAGAAATAGAAGAAAGATTGCCCATTTTACCATCAAAATTTACCAAGTATTACCGTAACAAGTTGGAATTTACCTTTACCAACAAACGATGGTTATCCGATGAAGAAGTACAAAGCGGGCAAGAAATAGATAACCCAAAAGGATTAGGTTTGCACATACCGGGAAAATTTGACAAAGTGCTCGATTTAAACGAGTGCTACCTCCAACCCCATCCTTCGAATGACATAAGGCTTGAAATAAAAAAGTTTACCGAAGAAAACGGGTATCCTTATTTCGATATACGTAAACAGGAAGGCTTGTTGCGAAACCTGATCATCCGCACCGCCACTACTGGCGAATTCATGGTAATCCTTTCCTTCTTTCATGAAGACAAAGAAAAAATCAAGGGCTTGCTGGAACATATTATATACAAGTTTCCCGAGGTAACCTCCCTGATGTACGTGATCAACCCCAAGGCCAACGATACCATTACAGACCTGGACATAAAACTGTACCACGGGAAGGAGTTCATCATCGAAAATTTAGACGGGCTAGAATTCAAGATTGGCCCAAAATCTTTCTTCCAGACCAACAGCCACCAAACACTCGAGCTATATCGCAAGATAAAAGAATTCGCCGATTTACAAGGGCATGAAACAGTTTATGACTTGTACACGGGCACGGGTACCATTGCCAATTTCCTGGCCAGGGAATGCCGTAAAGTAATCGGGATAGAATACGTGCCCGAGGCCATTGAAGATGCGAAAGAAAACAGCAAGCTAAACAATATTTCAAATGCAGAATTCTATGCCGGTGATATAAAAGATTTGTTAAATTTTGAATTCATGGCCATCCATTCCAAGCCCGACCTCGTGGTACTGGATCCACCAAGGGCTGGCGTGCACCCTGACGTGATAAAGCACATTGGCATGGCCTTGCCGGAACGGATTATATACGTGAGCTGCAACCCGGCAACCCAGGCCAGGGACATCGGCATGCTCACTGGATGGCACAAAGTGTTAAAAACCCAGCCCTTGGACATGTTCCCGCATACCCATCACGTGGAAAACATCGCACTATTAGAAAAGAAAGATGCCAAAGATTAGCCCTCGATACTGCGTTCGATATAAGTAGAATAATCTTTAAGGATAGGCTTATAATCTTCTTTAAACAAGGGCGATGATATGATAAAATCAGCTGTGGAACGATTTGAGGCAATAGGGATATTGTAAAGTACGCTAATCCGCAACAAGGCCTTCACGTCCACATCATGGGGCTGCGGCTGCATGGGGTCCCATAAAAAAAACAATATATCAATTTTCCCCTCGCTAATCAACGCGCC
>CAZKIR010000391.1:2260-4216 GCA_964552835.1 uncultured Bacteroidales bacterium | reverse complement strand
CCCAAGTTTACCTTCCGTTTTGAGGCTTTGCTAAAGGATGTATTGGTGGATATGGGCCTGGGGGTGGCCTTTAACCCTGATGAAGCAGATTTCTCATACATTAACCCCGATGATCGCTTGTTTATATCCAACGTGTTGCACAAATCCTTTATTGACGTGCACGAGAAAGGCACCGAAGCCGCGGCCGTTACGGTTATTATCTTTGAAAACACTTCCGTTGGACCGGACAACAAGAAATATTTTATCGCCGACCGGCCTTTCTTGTTTTTTATCCATGAAAAAACCACGAACACGGCACTGTTTGCCGGTAAAGCGGTTAATTTAGAAAAAGAATAATATGGAAACAAAAATTAAAGTTTGGGTTTCGATCGGGTACGAGGTACAACTCGTTTATCGTTGTTTGCAGTCGCGTGAAAGAAAAGGGCACGTGCAAATTATCTTGTATGTTAATCGTTTACCATGCTAAACCTGCTGAGGTAAGTCATGCTAAAAAACATTTTACCAAAGGGGACAAGAAGCCTTTTTTAGTAGGTATTTTTAAAAATAAAGATGCTGTAAATTTTTCAAAACCGCCCGTGAGTTGCAACTAATAAGTTGTATTAATAACATTAAAAAATTTACAGTATGAAAAGAAAATTTTTAGTACTCGCATTAATCATGTCGATTGTAGGGTTTTATTCTTGTGAAGTAGAAAACGTTACACCAGACGATGGGACAGAACAAGGAAACGATGATCAAAATTCAGATGACCAAAATGATGATTCGGAAGAAGAAGAGGAAAAAGTGTACCTGGTGACGGAAATGGAAACCAGATCCAATTATGGAAATTCAAGCACTTCTTTTACTTATGATGATGACAACCGTGTAGAACAATACACCTATACCTACGGTGGGTCAAGTACAACTACTTATGATCTCGAGTATGATTCTGAAGACCGTGTAACCAGCATGAGCAAGAATGGCGAACCAGATGAAAAATTTACCTATTCTGGTAATACGGTAACATGGGAGTACATCTATTCTGATGAATGGATTAGCACGGACATAGAGGTGAACGACGACGGGAAAATAGTAAAACGACAATCTGATGGCTCGAACACCTATTCCACGTTTGAATGGGAAAATGGTAACATGGTTACGGAAACCCAACATAACGAAGATGGCACATCAGACGTAATAACCATTTCACACGACGAAGATATATTGAACCCCGCGTTCGATAAGTACCTGGGAGGACATCCGATGTACGAGAGCAAAAATCCGGTGACTGTAAAGGACTATGGCACGGATAAAATAGAATTTACCGTGAAAGGCAACGCGGACGGCTATTTAATCGAGAAAACACAAGAAGGTACCTTGGCTAAAACTACAACATACACCTATAGTGACTAATGCCATGTAAATAACCATAAAAAAGGCCGGTAGCGATCTACCGGCCTTTTTTGTTACCATCTGTATCCATGTCAAGGGATTTTATCCAAGAATTCCATCGGCACTTTTGCCAGTAGGGTAACATCCACTATTTTTTCCGCTATGGAAAATATATAGTATGCCAGGTGTTACCGGGGCATTGAGCAGGTTCAATCGTGCCGGTAAAAATCCCACCCCAGGTACGAATCCAATGATTCTTCCAGGATATCCGCCACGTGATCCCGTGCCATGGCCACGTGGTGCTCGAAACCGTTCTTGCAAAGCACCTTCATGAGGGTTTGCAGGTTTTTTACCTCGCAAATTGCCACGCCCCCGTCCATGTCGTAGGGATCATCTGTAAATTGGCCTTCGCCCATGTAGGCTTTGATGCTTCCATTCAGGTCGTCAGTAGAAACACGGAAGAAAGAGAAGGGGCCGGCTGCCACTTTTCCTTTCACGGCGCCAAAGCACTTTTCTTTTCCAAGATTGTTACCGAGTACATCCAGGCTTTCAATTTCAATCTCATCTTTAATGAAGCTTTTCGGG
>CAZKIR010000391.1:0-2250 GCA_964552835.1 uncultured Bacteroidales bacterium | reverse complement strand
CAGCAAAGCGGCCGGATTGCCCGAGGCCAGTGATAAAGCGTACATTGATAGGGCGCCACAAATATCCACCTCACAGGCAGAAGGAAGCAATCTTTCACTTAGCATGCTCATGGTGAGACATGTGGCACAACCAAAGTTTTCTTGAATAGAGGTCCAGCACTGGAAGGCCGCCGCGTCAATTTCATTCTCATCGATCCAGTTTTCGCTGGCAATCCCAAATTTGGCCTGTTTGGTAATGTTTTCTTTTGCCACGTGTGTTGGAATATTCCCGTATGCTTGTATTTCTTCGAGTTTTCGTTGTAAAGCAGGGTCGCTATCCGCTATTTTAGAGGCGTTCCCGAGTATTTCACTCATGTCGACCGGCACCACGGTTATCCCCGATGCCTGCAAGAGCTTCTCGCTCGCGCGCATGGTCTGGAAAGCGGCTGGCCGTGCCCCGATCGCACCTATCCTTGCATTCGATAAGCCTTTTATGGTCCGGCAAATGCTGGCAAACCGTTTTACGTCTTTCTCGAATACATCGCTTTCAAGCTTGCATGTATGCAAGGTGGTATCGGTAAAGGGAATCCCGTATTGGTAGAGGTTGTTGCAAACGGACAGTTTCCCGCAAAAAGCATCGCGGCGTTGGGCCACGCTTACCTTGTCATTCTCATCGTCGCAGGCCTGGACTAAAACCGGGACATCCAGCTTGGCATAATGTAAGGTGTTCACGATACCTAGTTCATCCCCAAAATTTGGCAACGAAACGATAACCCCGTCTATCTCTTTCCTTTTTTCATTAAACAAACCCGCGCATTTCCGGGCATCCTGTATGGTTTCAATAGCCCCTGTGGGAGTTGCTTCAGCGGGCAGGATTACATAACCGAACCCTAGTTTTTCAATAGTGTTGATAAGGTTTTTCCTTCCTTCAGTAGCCAATGCACTGTTGAAGAACCCCCTGGTGCCAATCATGAGGCCAAAAGTGATTTTTTTTCCTGTCATTTTCATAATAAATTGGTTTTATTGTTATAATTCGAATGAATTTTTAATGTTTTTATATACTTACTATCTTTTAAGGTATCGTGAACCCATTTGGGAATTCCGGGCCAATTTGGTATTCCGCTATCCGTTCCAGGAATTTCAAATATTCTATGCCGTCTTTTGCCGCCGTATCGGCATCGGGCACCATGGGGGCGCTTTCTATGGTACAATAACCCTTGTAACCTATTTTTTTGATGGCCCGGATCACGGCCTTGAAATCAACCGTCCCATAACCTGGGGTCAGTGAGTTTGAATCCCTGAAATGCATGTGCCATAACAATTTTCCCGCGTCCATCAAGGCTTCATAAGGGTTTAGTTCTTCAAAATTGGCATGAAACCAATCTATCTGGATGCCAATATTATTGGCAGCTGTTTTTTCAATTAGCCTCTTGTGGTTTAAAACGGTATTCACGAATTTGCCCATTTCAAGATGGTTAGTGGCTTCAAAAACCAGGCTTACCCCTTTTCCTTTCGCGTACCGGGCCATTTCTTGCAATGATTTTACAGCGATTTCCGAACATTCGGCCACGTTTTCAGCCGTTATGGTATCATGAATGGCCACTGCCACTGTTACGTAAGGGGCTTTCAGTTCAGCGGCCAGATCGATGGTGATCTTGGTTTCTGAAACTGCCAGTTCCGCGGTTTTTTTCTCGGTAAGGGTTTTATAATTTGGTGAATAGGGATCCCACATTTCACCCCAGCACTCGTTCAAACAAGAAACGTCCAAGCCGTACTCGTCTTTTAGCTTCAAGTGTGTGTCCAGGTAATCTTCCATGCTCACGCCAAGGCCATAGCGGCCTTTGGGTGGGCACAGTTCAATGGCGTCATAGCCCAGGTTTTTCAACCGTTGGTAGGTTTTCTCGGGATGCAGGTAGGTTTCCTCCTGTCCAAAAGTTAGTTGAAAGTAAGAGAATTTAAGTTTTTCCATGATGTTTATATTTCTAATTATTAAGTATTTTCAGGATATATTTTTTCTGGCGGATTTCGCCTCTTGGGACGTTCGATGAGCTCGATGGTGGTGCCAATAAGATCTTCGGTGTCCAGGTAAGCATAATGCCCGTCATCGTCCGGGCCAAAGCCGGCGCCGTCTTGTGTCATTTCCAGGCCGCATTCCTTGGCTTGTTTTAACGATTCGCTCATGTTATCTGTCAAAACCCCCAGGTGGTGTATGCCATAGCCATGTTTTTCAATAAATTCGGTGCGATTAGCGTCAACAGTTGGATCTTGATC
>CAZKIR010000390.1:0-4236 GCA_964552835.1 uncultured Bacteroidales bacterium | reverse complement strand
ATAGTTTCAGCACTCAACATATTTAAGGATTTATCGAAAACCGAATCGCAAGTTAAAAGATAATTTTATTGTAAAAAAACCTCAAATTTTTCGTTTTTCCCATTGGGCCATACTGGTGAATTTTCATTGAGTGTAGCAAGAATTTGTTTAAAAATAGATTTGATTTTTTAGGATGTTGCATTGTTGGTATCAATTCCACATCTGACTTTGCATTTACCAAGCCGGCATTGAAACGCAATATATCATCTTTATTGTTTTGTTCTACCAGTGCCTTTATTGCCACGCGTTGGTTATAAGGGGTTTTAATTACCCGCCCGAATATGGCCTGCATTGAACCGTGGTGTAATGTTTTTGTCTGTTCGATATTTTGGGCACCCAATAAAACAGATGCCAGCCATTGCCTTAAATATCCAAGCCCCTGTTGAGAAAGTTTTTTGAAATAGGGTGCAAATATCAGTATCCCCAGGTGATGATAAAATGATAAGCTGTAATTTGATTGTAACGAATTGCTGCGATTATCTAAAACAGAAGACTCATTATCAGAGACTTGAAAATTTTTATCGCAAATTTTCTTGTCCGGAACTTGCCCGCACGTGCACTGGTTATATTTATTTTGTAATGGTTGGTCGGATATAAATCCTGTTACAGTTGGGCCTTGTAAATCCTTTTTTTTTCTGCTTCGGTTAATATTCCCTTGCCTTGATATGTTGATTTCAATATACAAAATACCTCCATAATAAATATGGATCTCTTGCTTTTCCGTGTCACGGAATATCGTATATAAAGGATCGCGTTTGTCTACTCCTAATAAATGTTGTAAAGTCATTTTTTAGAATAAAAATAGAAAATTTTTTTTTGCGATTGTTCTCATATTAGATAAAAAAGTTGAGGCATGTATGTTTTTGCCAAAAAAAAGCCCCGCCATCATTGGCAGGGCTTTAGTTATTAAAGGTTTCCAGGATTTATAATCCATCCTGGAAATTGCATTTTACTCATTTTTTCTTCCACAAGCTTTCCATTTCTTCCAGGGTTTTGCCTTTTGTCTCGGGCACAAGCTTCCACATGAAGAAAGCTGCCAGGAGCCCCATGAGCCCGTATATCCAGTACGAGAACCCGTGGTTGAAAGTGGCCGTGAGCCAGGTGTTGTCGTTCATAATGGGGAAGGTCCAGGAAATGGCCAGGTTGGCAATCCATTGGGCGGCCACGGCAATAGACATGGCCCCGCGAATGCTGTTCGGGAAGATTTCCGAGAGCAATACCCAGGTAACCGGCCCCCACGACATCGCGAAAGCGGCCACGTAGCCCAACATGAACAAGAGGGTGCCAAGCCCGAGTTGATTAAAGAAAAAGGAGAAGCCCAGGCCAAACATGGCCACGGCCATTGCCAGTGCCCCGATGATCATTAGTGGTTTGCGGCCAAACTTGTCAACCGTGACAATGGCCAATACCGTGAACGAGAGGTTCACGATGCCCACGATAACGGTTTGCATTAATGACGCGTCCGTTTGGCTGCCCATGTTCCTGAATATCTCTGGCGCATAGTACAATACTACGTTAATGCCCACGAATTGTTGGAATACTGAAAGCAAAATCCCGATAATGATTACCAGCCCGCCGTATGAAAGCCAGGGGACTTTCTTTTTTTGCAAAGAACCCTTGATTTCCTGTATAACTTGTTGTGCCCTGCCGTGGCCGGATAACTTGTTCAGTACTTTCAAGGCGTTCCCTTCGTCCTGGTTCATGACAAGAAAACGAGGGGTTTCCGGCACAAATATTAGCAAGATCAGGAAAAGGATAGCCGGGATGGTCTCGGAAGCGAACATCCAGCGCCAGCCAGTTTCTATCAGCCATTGGTCAGTACCCTGCCGGGAGATAAAAAAGTTCACGAAATACACCACCAGCATCCCGAAAATGATCGCGAATTGGTTCCACGACACGAGCTTGCCGCGGATTTTGGCCGGGGCGATCTCGGCAATGTACATGGGCGAGATCATTGACGCGAGGCCTACCCCGATGCCCCCTATTATCCTGTAAAAGATAAACATGACTATAGTCTCGAAACCCAAAAAATTTAACCTTTCCGGGATAGCCGAGCCAATAGCAGAGAGGGTAAACAAGCTGGCCGCCAGGATCAAGCCTTTTTTTCGTCCCAGCGACTTACTGATGAAACCGCCCGAGGCACCGCCAATAATACAGCCCACCAGGGCACTGGATATGGCAAAACCTTTTAGCGAATTGGCTGTTTTCTCGTCTAGTATCAGCGGCTTGTTCAGGTAAAAAATAATGTATATGATGGCGCCCAGGAAAAGCAGGATGCTGAATACATACCCTTTGTAGCCTTTGAACAATTTCAGGAATATCCCGGCGATGGCGCTACTGATAAGCAATAGCACGATAGATACCGTGACCCGGTATTGCATGACCACTTCCAGGGCCTTCTCGGAGCTAAGCTGCAAGGAGTCAATAAAAAAGGACTGCAAAGAGCCCACTGCCCCGGAAATAACGGCGGTGTCATACCCGAACAAAAGGCCGCCAAGCGTGGCCACCAGCGTGATTCCAAGGACAAATTTTCTGTTTCCTTCTTGTTTCATAAATAGTTTCTTTAAATATACATGTTGATAATGGCCTCGTATAGTTCTTGTTTGCCGCTAAGTTGCTTGGGTTCGCCATTTTTTACGGCAATATCCCTCAGGTCTTCGAGGCTGAGCCCACCTTTCTCGAATTTGGCCCCATCGCCCGAGTCGTAGCTCGCGTAGCGTTCTTGCTTCATTTTCTTGATGGGTGATTTTTCCAGTATCTCGTTCGCGATGATCAAGCCCCTGGCATATGTATCAATGCCGCTGATATGGGCAATGAACAAGTCTTCCAGGTCGGTCGAGTTTCTTCTCAAGTGGGCGTCAAAATTAATGCCCCCGGTCTGGAACCCACCAGCTTCCAGGATGATCATCATTTGTTCCACGGTTTCGCTAATGTTGGTAGGGAATTCGTCCGTGTCCCAGCCATTTTGGTAATCGCCCTTGTTGGCATCAATGCTTCCCAGCATACCTTCAGCGGCCGCCACTTGCAATTCATGGGCAAAGGTGTGCCCGGCCAGTGTTGCATGGTTTACTTCAATGTTGATCTTGAAATCCTTGTCCAATCCAAATTTTTTCAAGAAACCAATAACCGTGGCCGTATCGTAGTCATACTGATGTTTGGTTGGCTCCATGGGCTTGGGCTCGATCAGGAAAGTTCCTTTAAACCCGTTTTTTCTTCCATAATCCCGGGCCATGGTAAGGAATTTTGCCAGGTGTTCTTGTTCCCGCTTTAAGTCCGTGTTAAGGAGCGACATGTAGCCTTCACGCCCGCCCCAGAACACGTAATTTTGTCCCCCGAGGGCAATGGTGGCATCAATGGCATTTTTCACCTGGGTGGCCGCGTATGTTAACACGTTAAAATCCGGGTTAGTGGATGCCCCGTTCATGTAGCGGGGGTTGGAAAAAACATTGGCCGTGCCCCAAAGCAATTGCACCCCAGAGGCTTTTTGTTTTTCTTTTGCATATTCCACGATGGTTTGTAGTCTTTTTTCAGATTCAGGGATATTGTTAGCCTCGTCTACCAGGTCAAAATCATGAAAGCAATAAAACGGTGTGCCCAGTTTGGTGAAAAACTCGAATGCCGCGTCCATCTTGTCTTTTGCTTTCGCGATAGGCTCGGTTTTCTCGTTCCATGGCAACACGCGGGTGCCCGGCCCAAATGGATCGGCTACCTCGTTACAGAACGAGTGCCAGTAGGCCACGGCTATCCGGAGGTGTTCCTTTAGCGTCTTGCCTGCTACCACCTTATTCTCGTCATAATACCTGAAAGCGAAAGGGTTTTTCGATTCAGGCCCTTCATACTTTATCTTCTTTACACTCGGGAAAAATTCCCGTTCTCCTGCTAAATAATCCATAGTTTCTCGATTTTTAATTGTTATTTGATATGTTTAACTGTTTTTCAGTTGGTTTTGCATAGCCATGCTCTATCATGTTGATCATGCCCAACAGGGCGCCCCAATGGTAAAAATTCGTACTCCGGTAGCCCGGGTAGGTACCGGTTTCCGCGTGATAATTTTCGCGTACGTCATGGTGCTCCAGCCATTCCTGTAGTAAAAGATCCTTGGATTTTTTTGCCAAGTCTGACTTGGCTTGTTCCACGGGGTATTTTCTAAACCCCATGTACACGAGAAAATTCATGGGCGCCGAGATGCTGCCCCGC
>CAZKIR010000389.1:0-4255 GCA_964552835.1 uncultured Bacteroidales bacterium | reverse complement strand
AGCCTGCCGCTAGCGTTCATCCTGAGCCAGGATCAAACTCTTCGTTGTAATTAAAGAGTTCAATGTTTTGCTCCGGATTTTTACTGCCTCAAAGGAAATTCTTTATTTCAGACCTTTGGACTTCTTCAATCTTTCAAAGAACTATAAAAACTTTTGTTTTTTTGGGACTGCAAAGATAATAAATAATCTTTCATCTTTCCTAATAAATCATGAACTTTTTTTCAAGCTCTCCCTTAATCCCAAAAATATCTAAAGAACGTTTTCTCGTTTTGGGGCTGCAAAGATAAAAATAATATTTTATATTTTGCAAACCTTTTTTCATTTTTTAGCGTTTTTTCTTTTAAAGCCTTAATCGCTTTCTACTTATAAAAAAAACTTCTTGCCGCTTCTCTTTCCAAGCTGCCCCGGGGCGTTCCCCTAAAAGGCGGGTGCAAATATAGACATTTTTTTTATTCTAAAAATAAAAATCACATTTATTTTTATTTTAATTGCTGGCCTTGGTTATCGCCTGTATTATCAAGCTCTTGCCAATTATTTTCTTTTCTCAAACGTGCAAAGACCGTGTGTTTTCAAAAATGAAGGTGCAAATGTAAGTGCCTTTTTAAGATTTCCAAGGCTTTTTTAAGAAAAAATTAAGATTTTTTTCATGCTATAATTTATATAGTTATCAATCAACACAAAAGAATTCAAGCATGAAAAGAAGCTTGTCCTTTTGACCCATTTTTCGCTATATTATTTATATATTAGCTCTCTCTTTGTAAAACCAAAACATACTACATTGACTAATAGAGTTGTTATTGTACCCACGTACAATGAAAAGGAAAATATCGAGCAACTGATCCGTACTATTTTCGGGCTTCAAGTGGTTTTTCACGTGCTAATTATCGATGATAATTCGCCAGATAAAACATACGAGATCGTGGAAAATTTGCAAAAGGAATTCCCCGGGCAACTGCACCTCATTAAAAGAAAAGGGAAGCTAGGACTTGGCACGGCTTATATTAAAGGCTTCGAGTGGTCCCTTGAAAACGGCTACCAGTATATTTTTGAAATGGATGCGGACTTCTCGCACGATCCCAAAGACCTGGTACGCTTGCATGAAGCTTGCGAGAAACATGGTGGCGACGTGGCCATAGGCTCACGATATATATCAGGGGTAAACGTGGTAAACTGGCCCATGGGAAGGGTGCTCCTTTCTTATTTTGCCTCGAAATATGTCCGGTTTGTAACGGGCATGCCCGTGCAGGACACGACAGCAGGTTTTAAATGCTACCGTAACACGGTTTTACAGGCCATTAACTTCAAAAAAATCAGGATGGTGGGCTACGCTTTCCAGATAGAAATGAAATTCACTGCCTGGAAAATGGGTTTTAAGATAGTAGAAGTACCTATCATATTTACCGACCGAAGAAAAGGCTCGTCGAAAATGAGCGGGGGCATTTTTAACGAGGCCGTGTGGGGCGTATTAAAAATGAAATGGAAAAGTTTTTTCATGGATTACAAAAAATTGCGCGAGAAAAACGAGGCCGCCGTCAAAAAGAGGTAAGCCCTGCTATTCTTGTCTTATCAACAGATTGATTTTTGGGCAGTAGAATTGTTGAGCATTGAAGGTTGACAATTTGAACAAGCATTATTCAAAGGAGGCAATTTTTGTTATAGATTAATTCATTACCCTTAGTTTTTAAAAATATTGACACGGGTTATGGCGGGTTGGTTTTTATTGGGGATCAACATCAGGAATGACCTGCAAACCGGACATGCCAGGCTTGGAAATCAAGCTGTTGATGGATTTTTGAACGATCTCCTTGGCCTGTGAAAGGGACTTTTCTTTTTCAACCTTCACGAGTATTTGTTGTATATACCAAGTTTGTACCCGGCCAACCAGTGGCGGGTTAGGCCCTAAAACCCTTTTATTGAATGGTTTTCGGAGAGAACGGGCCAGTTCATTGGCACCCTCCCTTGCTGTTTCGGCATTTTTATGCTTCACGTGGATGCGAATCAATCGCGTAAATGGTGGATAGTAAAATTTTTTCCTTTCCATGGCTTGTTCCTTGTACATGTCTTCAAAATTGCCCGTGAGAACATGTTTGATCACCGGGTGTTCAGGCTGCGCTGTTTGCAGGATAACCTCGCCTTGCTTGTTTTTTCGCCCGGCACGCCCCGAAACCTGCATGATAAGCTGAAAGCTCCTTTCAAACGCTCTAAAATCCGGAAAGTTTAGCATGTTGTCCGCGTTCAATATACCCACCAGGCTCACGTTATCAAAATCAAGCCCCTTGGTGACCATCTGCGTACCTACCAAAATATTTACCTTATTGTTCTCGAAGTCATTTATCATACGCTCGTAAGCATTTTTTGACCGTGTGGTGTCCAAGTCCATACGGGCAATTTTTGCCTCGGGAAAAATAATTGATATTTCGTCTTCAATCTTTTCGGTACCAAAACCCATGGTTTGCATGGCGGGGCTGCCACAGGCCTTGCATTCGTCAGGGGTGCGTTGGGAATAGCCGCAATAGTGGCATACCAAGCGGTGAAGGTGCTTATGATAGGTCAAGCTCACGTCACAATTCTGGCATTGGGGCACCCAGCCACATACATTGCATTGAAGGTATGGCGAAAAACCCCGCCGGTTTTGGAAAAGTATTACCTGCTCCCCTTTATGCAATGTTTCCTTGATATGGTTATACAGCAAGGGGGTAAACATGGCCCTCATTTGTTTCTTGCGGCGGGCCAGTTTTAAATCGGCCAGGGTAATCCTGGGTGGGGTTATGTCCTTGTACCGGCTCATCAGGCGTACCAGGCCATACTTCCCCTGTAAACTGTTCCTGTACGTCTCAACCGAAGGGGTGGCCGTGCCAAGCAATATCTTGGCTTGTTGTATTTTGCCAAGCACTATGGCCGTGTCCCGGGCATGATAACGCGGAGAGGGATCGAATTGCTTATATGTATTCTCGTGCTCTTCATCAACGATAACAAGTGATAAATTAGAAAAAGGAAGAAAAACAGATGAACGCACCCCGAGGATAAGTTTTTGTTTCCCGTAAAGGACATTATTATATATCTCGACCCTTTCGTTATCAGAAAACTTCGAGTGGTAAACCCCTACCGTATCCCCGAAAATATCTTTTAACCTGCGTATAATCTGGCTCGTGAGCGCGATCTCTGGCAAAAGATAAAGCACTTGTTTCCCGGATTCAAGTTCTTTTTTTATTAATTGAATATAAATTTCTGTTTTGCCGCTGGAGGTAATGCCGTGCAACAATACCACGTCCTTACTTTTAAATTGCCCCTGGATGGAAGAAAAGGCGCCTTGCTGGGAAAGGTTTAGGGCACTGGGCTCACGGGGCGCGGGGGTGAATTCTTCCAAACGGCTGACCCTTTTCTTATATAACTTCAGGATTTCTTTTTTTACCATGGCATCGATTACCGAAGGTTTTATTTCTGCCCTTTCCGCCAAAGCTTTGCGGGAAACTTCCGCGAGCGGTTTCATTTTTACCATTTCTGAAAGCATTAAATAGGCCGTCAGGGCTTTTTGCTGTGCCGGGGCACGCTGCAATTTTTCAAAAAGTTTATTTATTTGTTCTTCGGTTTGATATGTTTCAGAAAGCACAAGGTAGGATTCTAACTTGGGCTTGTACCCTGATTTCATTACCTCTTCCACGAAAATTATTTTTTGATCAAGAAGGCGCTTGATCAAGACAGGGATTTTATGTTGGCTAAAAACTGAAGACAATTCCTTGATGCGGATCATGTTTTTATCTTCCAGTATTTCAACGAGAACTTGTTCATCATGGCTTAGCTTGTCAGTTTTTTCTAAGCCGGGATTAAGGCTCAGGCAAGTTTCGCTCTCGAGTTTTAAACCCGAGGGCAAGGCCGCTTTAAAGATATCGCCCAAGGGGGCCATGTAATAGGAGGCCATCCACTCCCACAATTCAAATTGCAAGGGGTTAACAACGGGCTTATCATCCAACACCAACAATATATCTTTTGTCTCGTACCCGGCGGGGGGGTCATGGTGCATTTCACGTACCAGGCCGGTATATATTTTCTTGCTGCCAAAGGGCACTATAACCCGTTTTCCTATCGAGAGCGATGGCGCAATATTTCCCGGGCAACGGTATGTATATAACCTGGGCAAGGGCAAGGGCAATATTATGTCCACGAATTGCTGGCTATTATTTTTCATACCGGCCCGGGATAAAAGTTAAATGGCAAGAATTTCAGTCAATTCAAGCAAGTGTGGATTAATTTTCTT
>CAZKIR010000388.1:0-4265 GCA_964552835.1 uncultured Bacteroidales bacterium | reverse complement strand
CGTTCAACGACTTCTGGTAGCGGTTATAGCCAAATAAACGGTTCACTGGTCAGCACATCGGATTACACCGATAATAACGTGACCAACGGTACCACTTATTATTACGTGGTAACTGCTGAAGATGACAGTGGTAATGAATCGGGTTATTCTAATGAAACGGTTGCTATACCTGCCGATTATGATGCTCAGTATATGTTTACCAACAATGCACCGGCTATTGATGGGTCGGTTGATTCAGAGTGGGACAATGCTGTATCATACAATATAGAAAATGTGATTGACGGCAGTATCTCATCCGATTCCGATCTATCCGGAACCTATCGTACGCTTTGGGATGATAATAATCTGTATTTCATTGTAGAAGTTACAGATGATGCAGATTATGTTGATTCAGGTGATGATCTGTGGAATGATGACGGTATTGAAATTTATATTGATGCTGACAATAGTAAGGGCACCAGCTATGATGCCAATGATTTTCAATTTGCTGTTAACTCAAGTGGCACATTAGTTGAATATGCTCATGGTTCAGTATCAGGTGTGGATAAGGCTGTTTCAGGAACAGCATCAGGTTATAATGTGGAAATTGCTTTACCCTGGTCATTACTGGGTGTTACACCAAGCGACGGTTCTTTAATTGGCTCGGATGTGCATATTAATGATGACGACGACGGGGGCGCCCGCGATGGTAAATTAGCCTGGTTTGCAATAGAAGATAACTCACATCAGGACCCGTCAACATTTGCAGAAGCCATCTTGGAAGACCAATTAAAAAGTGCACCTTATGTACTATCTGTAAATGATACAAGGAATATTGAACTGACAGTTTATCCTAACCCTGCTTCCAGCCAGGTGACTATTCAATTGAATGATATAGTATATAATGCCCGGATATTTGATATCAACGGGAATCTCGTGAAGGCATTAAAGAATGTAAATGGGGTAAAAACCATACAGGCAAATGAAATTGGTGCCGCGGGTGTATATTTTATCAAAGCAATTGTTGAGGATGATGTTTTAATCCAAAAACTTATCTTGAAGTAATTCATGTTGTCCTAATAAAAAAAACCGGCCCCGAAAGAGGCCGGTTTTTTTATTCATGTACCAAGCCCTGATCCACCGGTTGGCGGAACACGCGTAAGAGTGATTATCTCACGTTTACGCCAGGTATCTTTAATTACCGGTTATGGCGAGAACTCTACTGCTAAATTTCCGGATAGGCAATATAAATCGATAAAAACAAACAGATGAAAAAAATGCAAACAAAATGATAAATATTGTCAAGGCCATGGTATCTATAATATATACTTTTGAAAAAGGTAAATAATTAAATTTAAAATATATGAGAAACAACGCATACTTTTTTAGTAAAACAGCATATCTAAGGTTATTAGTTATGCTATGTTCACTGCTCTTGTCATTTCATGTCATGGGCAAAGACTACTACGCCATCCCTGACGGCGCTGGTGATAAGGATGGTTCAAGCTGGGAAAATGCCATCCCGGGTGAGGACATTGAAAATTTTATAAATACCGTTATGACCGGGGGCGACAAGTTGTTGCTCGATGATGACGGGGATTCTTTCAATGATTTGCGAATAACCATTAGCAACAGTGGGACCAGCGGCAACAGGATGACCATTGAAGGCGTGGACATGGGCGATGGATACCCGCTTGTAAAAGGCCCCGGGCCTGGTGGCGGTATTTTTATTTATTTAAATGCCGGTGTATCTCATTGGAATATAAAAAACATTAAAGTCGAGGACTACAAATATGCTATTGATTGTAAAGAAGCCGTTAATGACCCTAACGAATATTTCACGATTGATGGCCTGGACATCCATAACGTGTTGGACGGTTTATACCTGAGGGATTTCCGGAATTCTACCATCAAAAACTGCGAGATCACCTACCACCGCAAACGCGGGATAAGGCTAAATACCGGTTGCCGGGATCTTGAAATCATGGATTGTTTTACCGACCATAACATGGGGGATTTTGGAGATTTTCCCAGCGATATGTTCCCTATTGGCTTTGAGGTTGGAAAAGGGCGATATGATTCAGATCCTTATGATCAAACAAATATTACATTTGTGCGGTGTGAAGCCCGCAACAATGTTGATGACGATCAGGATTATTGGAATGGCGATGGTTTTTGTGTGAACGCGCGTTGGCATAACATCAAATTTTATGATTGTATAGCATACGGTAATGCTGATGGTGGCTGGGATAATAAAGGCGTGGACGTGTATTTTGAAAATTGCATTGCGGTTCATAATAAAAGGAACTTTCGTACATGGCATTCGGCTACCTTTGTGAATTGCCTTGCTGCAAATCCATATAGCCACGAGGGTAAATGGGAAGTAAATTACTGGTTGGATGGAAAATATGGCGATGCGGTTGTTGATATGTATAATTGTACTTCACATAATGGCTCCATTGATAGTGACGGGAATTTTGTAAAAATAAACTATGCTGAAAACTGTATATTCTCAGCAAGCTCAGGTGATTCAAGGGTAGCATCCGGCAGCAATAATATATTTACCGATGAAGCAGGCGATCCGGATTATAAAAGTGCCTCGGACGATTACGAGGGATATCCCCTGGATGCATATAACAGCCAAACCTATGGCCCTGGGCAAGGCTATTGGTATACGGAAGGGGAAAAGCCTGTTATATCAGCTATTAGCGTTAACCCGGATAGCGGGGATACTCCATTGGATGTGATATTTAATGTTTCTGCAACAGATCCCGACGGGGCCGACTCATTGCTTACTTATAGCTGGATAATAAACGATGGTAAAATAGGTGATAAAGATGAATTTTCATATACTTTTAATATTCCGGGAGATTATGAGGTTATTGCAAATGTCAGGGACGAAGACTTCTTATCCTTTTCGGATACCATTGATGTAAATGTTACAGGCAATTATCCCCCGGAGGTCCGTTTTACGGGCCCGTTTAATGGGCAAACATTTTTTGTTGATCAAGCTATTGATATAAAAGTTGACGCGAGTGACAGGGACGGCACGGTGGATTCGGTACTGTTTTACCGGGATAATAATTATTTGCTTACTGACACATCCTCTCCTTTTGAACATACTGTCCCGGGCCTTTCTGAAGGAATGTATACCATACAAGCACGGGCTTATGATGATGATACAGTGTATGTAGAAGATAGTGTTAGCATTGAGGTTATTGTACCCATTACGTTATTTGAAATATCCTGGGATGGATATGTTGATCTATACTGGGAAGATCATTTGAGTAGCGCCCCGAATGATTTTGGTGAATTGGCAGGGTATAATGTATATCGTTCTGCTGAAGCAGGAGGGGAGTATAGCAAATTAAACAGTTCAATAATTGACAACACTGTTTTCAGAGATAATACTGCCAGGAACGGAACAAGTTATTACTATGTAGTTACAGCCGAGAATACAGAAGGAAACGAGTCAAGTTATTCGAATGAAGTGGCTGCAATGCCTCAACTGTCACTTAACCTGAAATGTATTGATGATGCATTTGTCCGGGATGGTAAATACGCTGATGATAACTTTGGCACGGAAGACCATTTGATTATTAAAAACGGTGCAAAAGACTGGCAACGCTTTTCTTATATAAAATTTGACCTATCGTCCATTGGTTCGTTATCAAAAGCAGCATTGCGCGTAAAAAGTACCGATTATGGCGCTTATTTTCACTCGGTGGAGTGTTACCTGGCCGATAATGATTCCTGGACAGAAGAAACCATTACCTGGAACAACAAATCAGACACAAATTCCTTGATTGATATTACGAAATTTGCGGGACCTCTATCATGGATTGAATTTGATATTACCAGTGAGGTAAAAGCTGAAGTATCAAAAGATAGTATGATCACTTTAGTCCTTCTGAAAGTAGAGTTTGGAAACCCGGGTTGCGCATTCCATTCAAAGGAAGCTGCTAAAGAAAAGACTCGCCCTATGCTTTCTATTGTTCCCGAGGATACGTCAAGTTTCACAATCTCAGCCAGCGCTGGTGAGGGCGGCATTATCGAACCCGGGGGCAATATAAGTGTTTTCGCTGGTTTTAATCAGTCATTTACAATTTCACCGGATAGTAGGTATTCAATAGAAGAAGTTGTTGTAGATGATGATTCGCAAGGATCAGTAAGTGACTATACATTTACTGATGTCTCTGCCGATCATGCCATCAACGCCACATTTGCCCCGATTCCCACCTATACCATTACCACCAGTGCAGGTACTGGCGGTTCAATCAGTCCCA
>CAZKIR010000387.1:0-4280 GCA_964552835.1 uncultured Bacteroidales bacterium | reverse complement strand
CATTTCGCGGGTTCCCAGTATTGAACTTGTGAATCGTGTAAACCAGTGGTAACCAGCATGTTAGGGTATTCTTTCGTTTCCACGTTATCGTAGGGGGAATATGATAAAATGTAACGGTAAAACACTTGTTCTTTGGGGTTGCCCCATTCATCAAATTCACCGGTTGTTAATGGAATATTCTCGTCGAGCATGGTGGTCACCACGTCAACAAAAGGAACAGCGGCCACCACGGCCTTAAAAATTTCCGGTTTCATGTTTACCACGGCGCCCATGAGCAGCCCCCCCGCGCTCCCGCCCATGGCACATAATTTCGCGGGCTTGGTGTATTTTTTATCGATCAGGTGCTCCGCGCAAGCGATAAAATCGGTAAAAGTGTTTTTCTTGTGCAGGAGTTTACCGGTTTCATACCACTGTCTCCCGTATATTTGCCCGCCGCGCACGTGCGCGATGGCAAAAACGAAACCGCGGTCCAGCAAGCTTAAACGGGTAGAACTAAAATAAGGGTCTATCGTGTAGCCATACGAACCATACCCGTATAATAACAGCGGGTTAGCACCGTTTAGCTTGATGCCTTTACGGTAAACCAGGGAAATAGGAATGTTGACTGAATCGTTCACTGGCGCGTACAAGCGTTTCGCTTCATAATTGGCCGGGTCAAAATCACCCAGTACTTCCTGTTGCTTTTTTAATTCTTTTGCCCGGGTTTTCATGTTATAATCATAGGTAGAGTGGGGGGTGGTCAGGGAACTGTAACTATACCGCAGCCATTCCGTGCCCATCTCTGGGTTAATGCTGATATAGGCATCGTATACCTCCTCGCCAAAATCCAGGTAATGCTCGTCGCGGCTTTCCCATTCAATTATCCGTAGCTGCGCCAGGCCATCCTTTCGCTCTGACAATACCAGGTAATCATCAAACAATTCAATCCCGTCAAGGTACACCTCTTCGCGGTGGGGAATGACTTCTTTCCAGTTTTCTTTACCAGGATTGGCCACCGGGGTTTTCATCAAGCGAAAATTTATAGCCTCCAAGTTGGTCACGATATAAAACTCATTTTTGTAATGATCTACCGAGTATTCCAATTTCCTTTCCCGGGGATGGACGATTTTTAATTCACTGCCCGGGTTGTTAGCATCTAAAAAATGGTACTCGTTGGACAAGGTACTGTAACAGCCAATCATGATAAATTTGCCGGATTTGCTCTTGAACACGTGCGATGAAAAAGTTTCGTCCAATTCGTGAAAAATTTCTTGATCGGCTTTTGCCGAGGCCCCAAGATGGTGCTTGAATATTTTATACGCCCGTAAGGTTTCAGGATTTTTCAAGGTATAAAAGAAAGTTTTATTATCATTTGCCCAGGCAGCGTGGCCGGTAGTATTTTTTATAGGGCCATCTAACATTTCACCGGATTTCAGATCTTTCACGTAAATCTCGTATTGGCGGCGGCTTACCGTGTCCAGGCTATAGGCCAACATGGTATTATCGGGGCTTACCGAGAGGCTGTTCACGTTGCAGTATTCCTTGCCCTCGGCCAGCGCGTTCACATCAAGGATAATTTCCTCGGGATTGTCCAGGTTTTCATTTTTTCGGCAGTAAACCGGGTATTCTTTTCCTTCTTCGTAACGATAATAATAAAAATACCCGTTTTTGAAATAGGGGGCCGATTCGTCTTTTTGTTTAATCCGGCTAATAATCTCGTTATAGATTTTATCCTGAAGTTTTTCCGTGTGCCCTAACTTGGCTTCAGTATATTGGTTTTCGGCTTCAAGGTATTCTATCACCGCGGGATCGTCGCGTTGGTTCAGCCAAAAATAATTGTCCACGCGCGTATCACCATGTATCGTTATTTCTTTTGGTTTTTTCTCGGCAAGGGGGGGCTTCACTGTATCGTTTTTTTTCATGTTTCCACAACTTGTCAATAACATGGACATACTCATGGCCAGGGCGGCAAAGGTAATATTCATCGGGGAGCTTTTCATAAGATCGGGGGTTAAAATTTCTATAAAGATAGAAATATTTTCCCGGACTTTATTAATGAGGGCAAGTGAAAACTCAAACTAATTATAGAGGTTATCATTGGAATGCTTTTTGTTTTCATGCTGTTTTTCGGGGCCTATGTTCGATGAGTAGAGGAAATAACGGAATACTTCCGAGATATCCAGGGCAAATCCCGTGCGCACGCTGGAGGATTGGTACAAAGCTTTGGCCATACTTTTAATCTGGTGTTGGTTCGCGATCATGGCTTGAAAAGGATCCACGTTTTGAATGCTTAAATTGCCCTTTGCCTCGTTTAAGATTTCTATGTTTTTGTCCGAAATATCTTTTATCTCTTCGTAGGCTTTATTAATGTGCATCATATCGTAGGAAGTAATCCCGATAACCTTTCCATTTCCCGCGTTGATGATTGGTCCTCCTGAATTGCCTAATTTAACCGTGGCATCAAACTGAAAATAATTCTTATTTTTAAGGCATTTTTTAAACGAGGAAACAATGCCCGGGTGGATATTTAAATTATTGCATTCATGATGAAAACCTAATAGCGCGACAGGATCGCCAATCTGGAAAGGCTCGCTTTCTTCCAGGGCCAGGCCAGGTAAGCTCGCTAATTCCGGAATATCTATATTCACGATAGCAAAGGGGGTGCTATCATTGAACAGGCCCCTTACACTTTTTGATTTAAATTTCTCGTAGGAGATAGATATTATTGCCCGGGGGGTATAACCATCTTCTTCAACAAATTTTAGCTCAACCCTGTTGGCTTTGGAAAAAGTAAATACCACCCTGTCGGTAAAAAGGTAATGACTGGTCTTGAAACCTGATAAAGTAGCAATATGCGCGTTTGATTGGCTATAAAAATTAATGGCGCAAATAGCACCATGGGTATGTTTCCAAATTTGTCTATACATAATACCGGGCTTTTTATCTTTATCCCGGCATTTTATAAAAGGTTACCAAAAAGAGGGATCTTTTTTTTAAAAATACACGTGTACCCCGGTCAATTGCGTGGCCCATGATATGCAGCAAGCTGTTCAATAGGGGTTTTCACGATTTTATCAATATTGACATTAAATTTTTTTCCTGTTTCTATAAGTAAATTCTGGAACTGGTAACTAATACCCCCTGAAAAACGGGCCGTGTAGGCATGATGGTTTAGGTAAGGTTTAATGTAATATTCAAAATACTTTGAAAATCCTTCTTTGATCAAGGAAATAGCGTATGGATGGTTTTTATGCTCTTTTAAAAAATTCGTGTAGCCCGCTAGAAAGTAATTGGGCTTCTTTTCATTGTATAGGTTATTAATAACTTCTTCTTTTCGGGTGATATAGCCTAGTTCAAACAAATCTTTTAGCTCGGATGGCATGGCCCGGTGGTAGTAATCATCCAAAAGCTTTTTCCCAAAATACGAGCCACTACCTTCATCGCCCAAGATATAACCAAGGGGCCGAATGTGCTTGGTGATGCTGTTCCCGTTATAAAAGCCAGAGTTAGCGCCAGTGCCCAAGATGCCAGTCACGCCTTGTTCTTTTCCAAAAAGTGCACGGGCAGTTCCTATAAGGTCTGTTTGAATTTCCACCTTGGCCGTGGGAAAATATTCTTGAAAAATCTTTTGAATAGTGATTTTGTACTTGTTCTCGTAACAGCCAGCCCCATAAAAAAAGATAGATTGTATCCCGCCCTGGCATATAACCTCGGGCATATCTTTCTCGATTATTTTCTTGATATCTTGCTTTTTGGTAAAAATCGGGTTCAAACCCGTGGTGCTGAATTCGGCCATTGTTTTATCTTTCAGCAGGCATTTCCAATCGGTTTTGCTAGAACCGCTATCGGCAATTAATATCATATGGTAAATTTTTACGCGAAAATAATCATTTAGTCAATAATACCTATTTTATATATAAGCTAGGTTAAAGATAATACTTTTTTTCTTATAAAAAAACAGCCGGCAAAAGCTTGCCGACTGTTTTTAACACCCTAAAAATTAAACCTAAAACTAAAATGCCAACCCTAAAACTAATTTATCATAAAGCTGACAATTATAATAACGGGATTTTTTTTATTTTGTTACATTATTCGTAAAAAAAATTATTTTACAAATCTCTGGCATGCAGGCCTTTGCTCTGTTTTCGCCTATAAATAAGACATTCAGATGATTTATTGATTTTTAGCTGTTCGCGTGTTGTTTTATGTTGCATAACATATTTTTAAAATCGAATTTTTACACCACCCAGTAGATTTCTTCCCGCCTGGGGATAAAAATAAGGCGTAGTGCCCCAGACATA
>CAZKIR010000386.1:2978-4288 GCA_964552835.1 uncultured Bacteroidales bacterium | reverse complement strand
ACATCCCGACAAGGCTTCCCCTGGATTTTAATAAATACGGGAGAGCATACTTGGAACAATATACCGTGCCAAAAAAATTAACGTCCATCAGTTTCCGTATTACCTCGGTTTTCACGTCTTTAAACATGGCCCGCATAGAAATGCCGGCATTGTTGATCAATACATCAATGCGCCCATAGGTATCTATAGTCTTATCTATTAACACCTTACAGTCTTCCTCAATGCTCACGTCAGTTTGCACGGCAATGGCCTCCAGACCTCGTTGCTTGATATCTTTCACGTGTTCCTGGAGTATCTTGATGTTTCGCGCGGCCATGGCCACCTTACAGCCACGGGATGCAAATTCATGTGCACAAGCAAGCCCTATGCCGGAAGATGCACCGGTGATAATGACCACTTTATCTTTCATTTTCTTATCCATGTAGCTGTATATATTACAAGGGTAAATATAACAAAAAAGCTTGTTTCATGCCTTTTTTAGGTTTTTTTTTAAGAATAATTAAAACTAGCTTTCTTATTTTCAAAAGCTTGTATAACCTGATGAAACATAAAAAAAAATTAAACAGGATATTTTTTTGTATTTTATCTAATGGTGTTATATTTGCAACCTCAAAACGAAAACGATTCCGTAGCTCAGTTGGTAGAGCACATCCCTTTTAAGGATGGGGTCCTGGGTTCGAGACCCAGCGGGATCACGTGAAAAAGTGAAGCAATTTTTGCTTCACTTTTTTATTTTCAAGGTTTGGCCATCGTGTTATGCTTTCCATTTTTTTTAATTTATTCTACCATTACCGAGAAAACAATAAGCTTGTTTCGGGCAGGGCAAATAGTTATTGAAACAATCTGCACGTGATCCCGTAAAAAACAATAAACAAATAAAATGGGCACAATACAAGATATTGATTTGTTTCAAACCCTTCTCGATCACCATACCGATAGCATATATTTCAAGAATAAGGAAAGCAAGTTTATCCGGGTAAACCAGAAAATGGTCGAATTATTCGGAAAGAAAGACGAAAGTGAAATTATCGGGAAAACGGATTATGATTTTTTTAGCCAAGAGCATGCCCAACAAGCATTTGATGACGAACAAAAAATCATGAAAACCGGTATCCCTTTAATCGATTTAGTGGAAAAAGAAACCTGGGGCAACGGGAAAATCACTTGGGTTTCCACCACTAAAATGCCCCTTTTCGATCACCAAAAAAGAATTGTTGGTACTTTTGGGATATCAAGAGATATCACCGACAGGATAAAAACCCAAGAATCCTTGCACCAGAAGGAAATAGAAGCTGCCCATGAAGCAGGTA
>CAZKIR010000386.1:0-2968 GCA_964552835.1 uncultured Bacteroidales bacterium | reverse complement strand
ACCAGAATCCAAGAAATACTGCATGCTTCAAGATTACCTGGCCTAAACAAGGCAGTGGATATGCTAAACCAACACGGGGAAGACATCCATGAATTTTTATCAAATGACGAAAAGGGCAAGATGATCCCTAAATACATGGGAAAAGCCGGGGAAGAACTTAAGTATGAACACGATAATATCAACAAGGAGCTCGTTTCTTTGACCGACCGGATTGACACGATAAAAAATATCCTTGATATCCAACAAAATATTGCCGGCACGGAATACCGTTTAGAAAAAGTAAATGTTGAAGAGGCCTTTAACTCGGCCCTATCCATCATGGAAGGTTCTATCAAAAAAAGAAAAGTAAAAATTGTTAAGGATATTGACCCGGATATCAGGGTAATGGCCAATCGTTCGAACCTGATCCATATTCTGGTGAACCTGATTAAAAATAGCCTGGAAGCTTTTGACAGCCCCGGTGGGAACAATACCATAATCCTGGAATGTGAACCTGAAAATGACAAGGTACATGTTAAAGTAATTGATACCGGAAGTGGTATTGACCCGGCCATGCTTGATAAAGTTTTTGCCCATGGTTTTTCGACCAAGGAAAATGGTTATGGTTTCGGTCTGCATTCCTGTGCCAACTTGATGACCATGATGAACGGGAAGATAAAACTAGAAAGCGAAGGACAAGGGTATGGGACTATCGCTACACTGATTTTCAATAAGATAAAATAAAAAACCACCTGTTCAATGGCCAATACTTATTCTATAGAACGATCCCGTATCCTTATCGTTGACGATAACCCCGCCATACACGAGGATATAAAAAAAATCCTGGAGATACAGGAAGCGAACCAAAACGAAGAGATGGACAAGTTCGAGGAAATGCTTTTTGACAGCAAACCCATGCCGAAAAGCAGGCCACGGATGATCTATGATATTGACGATGCTTACAAGGGCGAGGAGGCCGTGAAGATGGTGGAAGAAGCAGAAAGGAAAGGCAGGCAGTACTCGTTAATTTTCATGGATGTTAGGATGCCCCCCGGGATTGACGGGATACAGGCCATCGAGATTATTTGGAAAAAACACTCTTTTATCGAGATTGTGATCTGCACCGCTTTTTCTGATTACTCGTGGGACGAGATACTGGATAAATTCGGGTATACCGATCAGCTATTGTTCATGAAAAAGCCTTTTAATGTTGTAGCCCTTAGGCAAACAGCCCTGTCGCTCACCTCCAAATGGCGAATTGCCAAAAGGAACAGGGAATACATGAAACATCTTGAAAGCGAAGTAGAAAGAAGGACAAAAGAATTAAAAAGGCTGGTAAAGCACATGAAGAAAATGAAAGAAAAGGCAGAAGAGGCCGACCAGCTAAAATCAGCCTTCCTCTCCAACATGTCGCACGAGATACGGACCCCCATGAACGCGATCCTCGGGTTCACCACCTTGTTAAGTAAATCAGGACTTTCAGAGGAGGACAAAAACAAGTATATTACCTATATCCAGAACAGTGGAAAAAACCTCTTGACATTAATTAACGATATTATTGATATTGCCAAAATAGAAGCCAAACAACTTAAGCTCGAGTATTCTACCGTGGACCTTAACCAACTGCTTGATGAATTGAGGGAGCAAACCATCCAGCATGTCAACAGGCTTGAAAAAAAAGATTTGAAGGTGTCCTTGTTTAAAGGCAAAGAAAATATAGTTATCGATACGGATCCTCACCGTTTAAGACAAGTATTGTCCAACTTGTTAAACAACGCGGTTAAGTTTACCGACGAGGGAGCAATTGAATTCGGTTACGAATGTAAACAAAACAATATTCAGTTTTTCGTGAAAGATACCGGGATCGGGATTCCCGAACAAGAATTTAAAGAAATTTTCAAAAGGTTTGGCCAATCCAATGCCATTACCTCGGGCCATCACGAGGGAACAGGATTGGGGTTGGCCATTTCAAAAAATATCGTGGAACTCCTTCATGGTGAAATCTGGGTCAAATCTGTCGTGGGCCAAGGTTCTTGTTTTTATTTTTTATTGCCCCTGAAAGCATTTATAAATAATAACAAGCAAGAAAAGGAAAAAACTATACAAGAACCTTCCTTAAAAAAAATACAAAATAAATCGATTTTGGTAGTAGAAGATGTTGAGGAAAATTATTGGCTAATCAGGGAACTGTTGAAAGAATATGGTCCGATAATCACTTGGGCGACTGATGGTGAGGAAGCAATTGACATATTGACCCATCAGAAAAAATTTGACTTGGTATTGCTTGATATTAAAATGCCTGGAATAAGCGGGTTTGAAACCTTAGAAATATTAAAAGAAAGGAACCTCAAAAACACCCCCGTTATCGCGCAAACAGCTTATGCCCTTTCCAACGAGCACGAGAAATGTTTGCAGGCAGGTTTTGACGATTATATCTCGAAACCTATAGAAAAAAGCAAGTTGGCAGCAATCGTCAGCAAATGGCTTTAAGGCCGGGAGCCTTCGTTTAACAAAGGCCCATATATCTTATGTACAAGGCAAGCTACAACCTTTCCTTCAAAATAGCCCTTAATTCTTCCTTGTCCAGTTCCACGGGGTTGTTCTTGTTGCCCGTTTTGGCTATAATTTTATCCATATCGGTTTCGGCCACCCCGTATTCGCCTAGCCGGGGTATGTGCAAGTTGTCAATGTAGTCTTCGATCACTTCCAACAAGAGGTACACGTGATAATCTTGTTTAATTTGTATCTTGTCGGAAAAAAGCTTTCCCAAGGTGGCGTATTTCTTGAGAGCGGGGTGTTCCGGGCTGATGTCTTTCAGTTTTTGTACGGTCATCTCGTTGGCAGCACCCATGAGCGTACCACATACCACGCCATGCGGAATATCGAAATACCCCCCGATAGCAGAAGCAAATCCATGCACCACGCCCAATCCCGCGTGGGCCAATGTAATGCCTGAAACAAGGGAAGCATAGGCCATTCCGGTACGTGC
>CAZKIR010000385.1:0-4303 GCA_964552835.1 uncultured Bacteroidales bacterium | reverse complement strand
CATTTAAAAGTTGTAGCTGGTAAGGGCACACGATGTCTTGAGTTTTCTTCGAACTGTTATTTCTATTTTAATACGCAAGAAAACAAAGCAAAATACCAGGAAAAACATAATTATTGGTGTGTTTTTATGTGGAAGCAGGATTAAGATCAAATAGTATACTTGATCAGGGTTTTGAATTAGTTGTAGTTACAAAAATCCAATGGGATTTTGGAAGAATAGAATATTTCCATTAAATTCGTGGTAGAACCTAAAAATTAAAGAGACTGGTTAATTTAGTTTATAACCAGCCTCTTTGTTTTTTCTTTATTTTTTTGCTTATGCAAGTTAGTATCTTGCTCTTTCTTTATAATGGGTGTGCAACAATTCATGTGATTTATGCCCGAGTGGTTCGCCCAGAAATTCTTTGTAGATCTGATTAATCTCAGGATTCTCGTGCGATTTTCTGATCTCCATATTCTCATCTGCCTGGTAAATAGCCTGGGTTCTTTTGTCCCTTATATTTTCGTTGGTTGGTATCGGCTGGCCTCCACCCCCAAGGCATCCACCGGGACATGCCATGATCTCAATAAAATGATAATCTTTTTTACCATCTTTTACAAGTTGCATTACCTTTTTGGCATTGCTGAGCCCATGCGCAACCACGGTTTTTACTTCAACACCATCTAAAAATTTCCAGTCGGGCAGGGGATTGTCGATTTTAACCGCTGCTTCTCTCACTCCTTCAATACCTCTTACAGGAGTAATATTCAGGTTTTCAAATGGCACCTCTCTTCCGGTTACGATCTCATAAGCGGTACGTAAAGCGGCTTCCATTACACCTCCCGTGGCGCCAAAGATGACGGCAGCCCCTGTGGATGCTCCCATAATACTGTCATATTTGGTTTCGGGCATGGTGTTAAATTGTAAACCGGCTTGTTTGATCATAATAGCCAATTCCCTGGTTGTTAGAACGTAGTCAACGTCTTTATGACCGCTGGAACGCATTTCCGGCCGGTCAGCCTCGAATTTTTTGGCTGTACAAGGCATGATGGAGACCGAAACGATATTTGCCGGTTCCAGATCGCGTTTCTGAGCATAATATGTCTTGGCCAGGGCTCCAAACATTTGCTGGGGTGATTTACAGGTAGAAACATTGTCAAGATATTCGGGGAAGGTATGTTCGATAAACTTGATCCACCCTGGTGAACAGGAAGTAGTCATGGGTATTTTTACACTGGTATCACCTTCCACAAGCACTTTTTTAAGCCGGGTAAGCAGCTCAGTGCCTTCTTCCATAATGGTCAGGTCGGCAGTAAAATCAGTATCCAGAACGGAGTCAAATCCCAGTCGTTTGAGTGCGGTTACCATTTTACCGGTTACGATCTCACCAGGATCTCCGCCCATTGCTTCACCCAGGGCAATTCTTGTAGCCGGGGCTGTCTGTACCACCACGTGTTTCGTGTCATCGTAAAGGGCATTCCATACTTCGTCAATATAGTTTTTCTCAATCAGCGCACCGGTGGGACAACGGTTAATACACTGCCCGCAATTGGTACAAACCACATCAAACATAGATTTTTCAAAGAAAGTAGAAATTTTCATTTTATCACCCTTGTAAGCTACGCCCAGGGCACTTACATCCTGAAGTTGTTCGCAGGTTCTCACGCAACGTTGGCAGCGAATACATTTGCTGTCATTTTTAATGATCGAGGGAGAGAGCTGGTCTATGGTAACCTGACGGTCGCCTACCAAGTCTATGAAAACAGGATCCACCAGTTTGTATTCTTCCGCCAGACTTTGTAATTCGCAGTTGCCGTTTTTGTAACAGGTGGTGCAGTTGGCATCGTGCTCCGAGAGCAGCAATTCAATAATATGCCGGCGGGCTGTCCGTACTTTCATGCTGTTGGTCGCGATCTCCATGCCTTCCTCAGCGGGTACTGCGCAGGATGCAACCAGATTGGGCTTTCCTTTTTGTTCTACTACACAAATTCGACAGTTACCTGCCACACACAAATCCTGGTGATAACATAAAGTGGGGATCCGTATATTAAGCTTTTCGGCAGCTGCCAGGATGGTTTCTCCCGGGTTTACCTTTACATCAATATCGTCTATTTTAAGATTGATTTGTTTATCCATGGTTTTTATTTTTTTTGCTATTAATAGATGATTTCTTCTTTGAAGTTGTTGACAATGGAGGAAAAGGAATTGGCCACTGATTGACCTAAACCGCATTTGGCAGTCCTTTTCATGGTTTCGGTCAGCTTAAGCAGTTCATCGAGGTATTCGGCTGAGCGGTCCCCTTTTTTAACTGCTTCAATTCCTTTCTGCAATTGCTGACAACCCACCCGGCAGGGTGTACATTGCCCGCAGGATTCTTCCTTGAAAAATTCCACATAATTTTTGAGTACGTTATACATAGAGCGGGAGCTGTTGAAAAGCATCATAGAACCTCCCGTGGGCACTCCTTCAAAACCGATGATGGTATCCTGGAATTTTTTCCGGGGCACGCAGAAGCCTGAGGCGCCACCTACCTGCACTGCTTTGGCATCGTCGTCGCCAAATTCATTAACAAATTCCTGGAGCGACATACCCAGCTCTAGTTCATAGATGCCTGGAACGGGTGTGTCACCGGAAACTGAGAAGACTTTAGACCCGCGGGAATCGGTTGTTCCCAGGTCGCGAAATTTCTTAGCCCCAAGTTTGCATATCATAAGTGCATATACGAGGGTTTCTACGTTGTTGATTACCGTGGGCTTATTTCTGAAACCTGCTACAGTAGGGTAGGGAGGTTTGTTACGGGGTTCCCCGCGTTTGCCTTCCATGGACTCGAACAAAGCGCTTTCCTCCCCGCAAATATAAGCGCCGCTTCCCATTAGCAAATTGATGGTAAAATCAAGACCCAGTCCTTGCAGCATCTTGTTAAAAGCATCAATTTTTTGTTGTACCTCATCGCGGAGAAACTGATATTCGCCCCGTAAATAGATAAAGCCTTGTTTGGCGCCAATGACTTTAGCACAGATGGCCATACCGCCAAAAACCTTGTGCGGGACCTGTAATAATATTTCGCGGTCTTTGAAGGTGCCAGGCTCTCCTTCATCGGCATTACATACTACAAATTTTTCATCACTTTCTTCCCGTGCAGTGAATTTCCATTTCATACCCGTGGGAAATCCGGCGCCACCCCGGCCTTTTAACCCAGAATCTAAAATATCCTGAATAATATCGTCATTCGATCTTTTAAGCGTTTTGGCCAGTACATCTTCTGCCTGACAATCTTCAAATATGAGATCAACTCGTTTGAGTTTTCCGTTTTTAACCATGATTTTATGATTTAGTTTCTTAATTCGTACATTTAATGTATTATTTATTTCATTTTAAAACCTGATGGTTTTATTTATTCAAATAGTCATTCAGTATATTAGTTACTTTTTCAGGAGTGAGCTCTGTATAGATCTGATCATTGACCAGCATGGCGGGGCCTTTATGACATTGTCCCAGGCAATTGGTTTCAAGCAGGGAGAATTTATTATCCCGGCTGGTTTCGCCTACTTCAATTTTTAGCATATCCTCAATGGTTTTCAGGATTTGTTTTTTACCTTTCATGTCGCAGGTGATGGTACGGCAAACGCGAATGACAAATTCTCCCCGGGGCTGAATATCAAGGAAAGAATAGAAGGTAGCAGTGCCATATACCTGAGCGGCTGATATGTCTAGTTCACGAGCCACTTCGGTCATTACATCATCGGGGAGATACCTTTTTTTACTGACAATTCCCTGTAAGATGGGGAGCAGACTTTCGCGTGATCGTCCGTGTTTGTCCGCAAGGGTTTTAACCATTTCATTTACTTCCGTCATATTTATTTGTTTTTAGGTTAATAATAGTATTGTTATTTTTATAACATTGTTAATTTATTAACAGTCAATTTTACAACATTAAGTTAATTTTCATTTTAAATGATAGGAAAATAGATTAGAAAAAAACAGGAATTGGAAAAAAATGGATTATCAGAGATAAACAGATTGAAAAACAGGAAGGTAGTTAATGATGATCATGGGGATTGTGAGAACATTTTTATCTTTAATGGTTTTTTATCCGTGAACTTTTTGTTGGGGGTAGTCTCCGGACAACTTTTTTAAAAACATTATATTTTTAAAATCATCTTCATGAATCTTCAAATTCTAATGAAAGTTTTTAGCGACATGGAAAAAGCCCGTGCCTGGCTTGTTGAAGAATAAGCTTTGTAAATACGATTAACCCTCTATCAATATAGCCTGCCCGGAGGGGGATTTTAGATATTATGTGCTAACACAGGAAGCTCATGTA
>CAZKIR010000384.1:2142-4317 GCA_964552835.1 uncultured Bacteroidales bacterium | reverse complement strand
AAAAGCCAAGGGCGCTCCCAACAATAAGAATGAACAGGGAAATCCTGAACCACCATGTTTGCCACCAGGGCGGGGTTATAATTATCGTTATCGAGGTCCCTTTTTCGTTCCAGATCCCATCGTTATTGCTGGCTTTTGCCCTGAAGGTATATTCTCCAGGCGAGAGGTTTGTAAACGTGGCTTCCCTTTTACCCCCCATGTGGTACCAGTCATCGTCAAAGCCTTCCATCATATAAGCATACTGGTTTTTTTCAGGCTGTATATAATTTAGGGCGACATATTCGAAACTAATCATGTTTTGATCATATCGCAAGACGATCGTGTCTGTCTCGCTTACATGCTTATCAAGCATGAAGGTGTTTTTGTTATTTTTTTGGTTGGCTTTCACACCCACGGGTTGGTTAAAGAGTTTAAAGCCTGTTACAATCACTGGGGGGATATTCTCGTTCTTCTTTATTTCCCGTGGGTAAAAAGTGGTAATTCCATAAGAGCCAGCAAATAATAGTTTTCCGTCGGCATCTTTCTCGCAAGCCCTTGTTGAAAACTCGTTGCCTTGTATACCGTCTTTCTTGTCAAAATTCAAGAACGTGCCAGCATCAGGGTTAAATTTCGAAATACCTTTGTTAGTGGCAATCCATAAATACCCTTCTTGGTCTTCCTTGATCGCTTGTATACTGTTATTTGGCAAACCATCTTGTAGGGTATACCGGGTAAAGGATCCAGTATTACTTTCAAACAAGTTCAAACCTTCAAAAGTGCCAATCCAAAGGCGCTTTTTAGAATCTTCAAAAATCGTGTTAATTAAGTTATTGCTTATTGATGTTTTATCTTTTTGGTTGCTAATAAAGTGGGTATAGTCATTTTCCCCGTTTCGCCTTGACAAGCCAGAGGGGTGCCCGAACCAAAAAAAGCCTTCATGATCCTGGAAAACAACATATGGCCAGTCATCCAGAATCGTTTTTTCCAGTGGAACGGAATTGTCTTTTCTAATATGGGTAAATTTTTCAGTTTCGGGATTGAACTTGTTAATTCCTTTCCCATGCACAGTAAGCCAAAAAACCCCTTTTTTATCTTCTATTATACTTCGGACATCGTTTCCACTAATCGAGTGTTTGTTATCGGGATCATGAAGGTAACGTTTTTTTATTCCTTTTTCCTTATCCAGTAATTGTAATCCGTTTAGATAACTTCCTATCCATAACCGGCCTTTGCTATCTTCAAATATTTCAAGTACATCACCATCGCCAATTGAAAAAGGTTCGCCAGGATCATGTTGAAACCTTTTAATTAACTTGTTTTCATGATTTAATATGTCAATATAACCAGAAAACCCAATGATTAACATCTTGTCACGCGTCCTTTCAACTGAATGGATTTTTTTGTTTATTATCTTGGAAGTAACATTGTTAATATTAAAAAAGGCTTTCCTTCCGCCTGTATAACTTACACCTCTTCCTTCCCCATAGCCGATCCATTTATTAAATTGCTTGTCAATAAACAATTTCATTATAACACTTCCAAGAAGCCCATTGTCCCGTTTAGGATCAAAGTTTAGCGAACTCCCTTTTTTTTTGGTTATGTTCATAATCTTGATTCCTTTGTTCGTTCCAATCCATACATGATCCTGGTCTACTTTGCTTGATGAATAGCACATAAGCCCCGGGTAAAATTGCTTAATGCTTTTGTTTTGCAAGTTGATAATAAAAATTCCAGAAGTAAGGGAGGCCAACCAAAGTTCATTATCCAGTATCTCGATGTCCCAAATCTCATTTTCCTTTAGCACCGGGTAATATTCTGAATGGTATTTAAATAAGTTTTTTTTATAGTTATAAGAGTACACGCCACCAGTCCCTGCAAGCCATAAACAGCTATCCTGATATTCAAGGGTTTTTACATCAATATGTAGTTTCTTATCGCTTAAGATATTGAATGTATCCGTTTCCGGATTCCAATTATATATTTGGCCATAACCGTTTGATACAATAACGCCATAATTTTTTATTTCTGTAATCCCTCCTATAAAATTATACCCTGCTTCACCTTTAACTTCTTCAGGTAAGGTATAATTAATAAAGTTATCTTGGCCGGGGTTATACCTGGAAAAACCGTGATATGTTCCTATCCACAGGTTATTTGCTTTGTCCACGAATAAATGATATATATCATTGGCAATTA
>CAZKIR010000384.1:0-2132 GCA_964552835.1 uncultured Bacteroidales bacterium | reverse complement strand
ATCATTACGGAAGGTTTTGATATTATAACCATCAAACCGGTTTAACCCATCATTAGTTCCTAGCCAGATATAGCCGTATTTGTCTTGGGCCATGCATTTTATTGTGCCATTTGATAAACCAGCGTCAGGAAGTATATGGTTAAAAGATATAGTTGTTTCTCGCGGGAGTGCCAGGGCATGAAGAAAAAAAATGCAAAATACACTGGCAAGAATTCGTTGTTTAAGTTTTACCGGGAAAGCTTGATTTTTTCTTCTAACCGGCCCATGAAAATGATGATTTTTTTTTATCATAGTAAGAATAAATTAATGCATTATATCATGGTTTAATCCTTAAAGGTGTTGATATGCTTACGTGTATTATTGTTTTATGTTTTTATTCTAGTTATTTAATTTTTAGAATAAGGGCAAGTGGGCCTTGCCCCTGGGATATTATTTTTTTTTACCAAGCTTTCAGCGTAGCGTATTTGTCACTTTTTTCTTTTGTCACTTTCCGTTCAACAACTTATCAGCCGCCAAGATGGTGAAAATGTAGGCGCTGCTGGCGTGGATGATGTACTCTGATTGTTGCCATATGAATGGATAATCTTCCAATAACTCTGGAAAATCAGGTTGGATCATATTTACTCCAGAAAAATGACCGCCTGGGATATACGAGTAATGAGAACGATTGGCCCCGAACGCGGGAATGGGAATGCCCGTGCCCACGCCAGAGACATAGGAAACATTCGAGTAAGGGTGCTTGCCCAGTTGAAACTCGTTGCAATCCAACAAGGGATCAATAGAAAAAATGTCAGGGTAATTTTTTATCAGGTAATAATGTTTGTAAATGTTCCAGATAATGTTCCAGCCATAGCCCCATACTTGTGGGTCGAGTTGCACGCCATAAGGGTTCTTGGAAAGGGTTTCGTCCATGGATTGATCATACGTGCGCAATTTTTCATCAAAGTGTTTCAAGAATTTCTTGTTGTCAATTTGCCCGGCTACCCGGCCCACGGCCCAGCCAACCTTATTGATATTATCCAGGATATAGCTTGATTGGTCCTGGATAAATTCCAGGTATTTTTTATTGCCCGTGGTCAGGTATAACTCCACGGCCGCCACGGTTTTTTCTTCTTCCAAATCATTAGGTACCCCAACATTCTGATAAAAAACCGGTTCAGCGTTTATTTCTTTTTCCCAAATTTTTTCGGCCAGGGTAATGCATTTAATGCCCAATTTGTCTTCTTCGCCATTTAATGCCCTGGATGCCGCGGCTAAAACATAAATGTTCCGGAACTCGGCCCGGCTGTCCTTGTTGGTAAAAGCAAACCGATCGTCTTTTTTTCCCGAGCGCGTGGCAGTTTTCTCAGTTTCTGATAAGGAAGGATCATAAAAAAGTTGATCGGTGGTTTCTGCCCAACTCCCAGGTACCAGGTACTGATCAAAACTACTGCTGATCATGCCGCAAATTCCATGGCCCACGGCTTCGTATTGAGGTAAAATAAAGTTTAAACCATGAACAATTTGCTGAACAATATCATTGGTGCCATCCGGCATGTGAAGGTTTACCTCGCGCTTGTCAAAATCCACGGAAGTTTGATCCATGTCAATTCCAAATTCTTCCTTTATCAGGGAAAGGTGGTATACTGTCCTTCCGGTTGAGTTGGTGTTCACGTCATCGTCTCCGGCATCGTGCCACCCGCCTTGGTTCAGGTCAGGAATGGTTTCAAAAGCCTTGTAAGGGGTTTCTGTTTCTTCGCCCTGGCTAAAGCCATCAAAAAATGGCATGGGGGCAGGCGCTTGCATGGCATCGTCAAGGTGACAGGCGCCATGCCAAATTCGAATCCTGTCCTTTACATGCATGTGGCACATCTGCACCGGGATAAATGTCATCAAGCTTACTTCCCAAGGGCCTTTTCCATATACATCTTCGCGGATGGAAAACGGGGCAGTCTTGGCCAGGTTGCCCAGGTTTACCGTGTATAAACCTTCCATGTCCTGTTCCGTGATATCAAAAACGAGTATTTTATACCGGTTATACCGGCCCCACACGGTGGGTATCCCTGAGATAACCGGTTCAAATTTCCCGGAAACCGTGTTTAGCCTGTTCAAGGATATTTCGGTATCGTTCATGTAAGCAGTGTCCACTTCAA
>CAZKIR010000383.1:0-4327 GCA_964552835.1 uncultured Bacteroidales bacterium | reverse complement strand
GCATGGGACTATGCAGGGAATTATTCCATGGAAAAAGCCATTGATTTGGATGCCGAATGGGCCAAGATGGATCAAAAAATTTCCCAACCCAAAACCCGATCACTTAAACCTGCCCGCGTCCAGTTTTTACGTTACGCGGCTATATTTATCCTGGTGTTCATGTCTGCCGGCTTGGTATATTACCTCACCGGACCGGCCCAAACCCATAAAATGGTGGCCGAATCACGACAAGTAGAAAAAAAACTACCGGATGGCTCAAAAGTAACCTTGAATAGCCAATCTATATTAAAATACAAGAAATCCTACAACCAGCAAAAAAGAGAGGTTAGCTTGCGGGGGGAAGCCTTTTTCGAGGTGGAACCCAACCCTGCCATGCCCTTTATCGTGGACGCGGGGCCGGTATTCGTGGAAGTGCTGGGCACCTCGTTTTACGTGAACAACCGGGAAGACAAAGAACACGTGGAGGTAATCGTGAAAACCGGCCAGGTGTCCGTGGCCCCCAAGCACACTGGGAAAAAAATATTGTTGCAACCTGGCGAAAAAGGTATCTTTCGAAAAGAAACGAAAAAATTAGAGAAACTCGAGAACAAGGACGTGAACTTCATTGCCTGGAAAACCAAGAAAATTATTTTTAACGGCGATTCATTCGGTTACATAGCCGAACAAATCGAGAAGGTGTATAGCGTGAAGGTCGTTATTCGCTCCGAAACTTTGAAAAATTGCCGCATTACCACCTCTTTTAACCAGTTGCCATTGCCTGCCGTGCTAAACGTGCTAAAATCCATGCTCGATATCCGTGTCCAACAAGAAGGGGATACCATTGTCATCACTGGAAAAGGATGTTAACCAGCATGAACAGGCTTTTTCGATATACCGTCACGTTTTTCTGCCTACTGCTTGTTCATTTCGCTCAAAGTCAAGACAATCCCTTGAAAAAAGAAATAATGCTCCCACCCGGCGAATACAAGGTAAAAAGCTGGCTGGAGATGCTATCGAAGCATAGCGGGGTGCCTTTCTCGTACGTTCATTCAAACGTGCCGCTTGACGAAACCATACGGTACAGCGAAACCCATGAAACACTGGATGTGGTATTAGAAAAATACTTGCCCCGCCTGGGGTTGGAATACACCCAGGTAGAAGGACAGATCATCCTAAAACCAGCCCCTCCCATCCCGGGGCCAGGGCCTGAAAAGCCCAAAAACTTCACCCTGGGCGGACACGTGAAGGAAGCCTCTAGCGGGGAAGCCCTTATCGGGGCCACTATCTACACGGACAGCCTGTTAAAGGGCACCATATCAAACGCCTATGGTTTTTATTCCCTCACCTTGCCGGCCGGAAAGTACAAGGTACATTACTCTTTCCTTGGTTATAGTCCTAGAACACTGGATATCAATTTACAAAAAAACCAGGTGCACGAAATCGCCTTGAAAAAAGACAGTGCTCTCTTGAAAGAAGTGAGGGTATATGCCGATTCCATGAATTCAATGACCGATCGGCCACAAATGAGCAGTTTCAAGATGAAACCCTTGTCCTTGAAACAAACCACTGGTTTCCTGGGAGAAGCCGATTTTTTAAAATCCCTGCAGTCCATGCCAGGTTTTAACCTGCGCGGGGATGGTTCCGCCTTTTTCCACGTGCGGGGCGGCAGTCGCGACCAGAACCTGATCCTTGTTGATGAGGCCCCCGTGTACAACCCGTCACACTTGTTCGGTTTTTTCTCTAGCTTGAACGCCCCGGCCATCCAGGACGTGAAAGTATACAAGGGCGACATCCCCGCTTCCCTGGGCGGACGGCTCTCGTCGGTAATTGATATCAAGACAAAAGAAGGGAACATGAACCGTTTCGGGCTTGAAGGTAAAACAGGTCCTATGTCCAGTAACTTATCAATAGAAGGTCCGCTGGTAAAAGAAAATGCTTCCTTTTTCCTGCATGGCAGGCGATCCCATTTTACCTGGCTAATACCCAAGTTTCCCGAAAGCATGAAAGCCTATTTTCATGATTTTAACGCGAAAGCCAACCTTAGTGCCTCTTCTTCCGACCGCTTTTATGTTTCCTTTTACACGGGAAAGGATTTATATAGCAATGTTTCATCTGAAACCGGCTCTTTTGGTGTTCAATGGGGTAACTCGGCCGGTACGGCCCGGTGGAACCACGTGTTTAACGAGAAACTTTTCTGTAACACAAGCTTGCATGCCAGCAATTACGATTATTACTTGTACCTTGATTACCATAACAAGAATTACTGGAAATCCTTCGTGCGGAACCTTACCCTGAAAAGTGATTTTACCTTTTATAATTCGCCTGAAGTTACTACACGCTTTGGCCTGGGCTGGAAACGGCACGGTTTTGGGCCGGGTAACCTGCGCCTGGGCACACCGGACAAGCCCGGATACATTACCATCGTACCAAACCGGTATAGCCGTGAAATCTATTTTTACGGGGGCCAGGAAAGGGAATGGAGCGATAAATTTTCCATGCGGCTGGGATTTCGGTTGCCTATCTGGCAAAATATCGGGGAAACATGGCAATTGCTTTACGATGAAAACCACCAGGTAAACGATACCATTCATCCTGGTAAAGGAAAAGTATATCACGGGTATTTTGACATAGAGCCCCGCTTGAGCCTGAATTACAAGCTAAGCCCGCGCATTTCGTTAAAAGCCAGTTACAACAAGTTGACCCAGCACCTACAAATCATCTCCAACTCGGTAAGCCCTTTCACGGGGCTAGACGTGTGGCTACCGGCAGGGCCCGGCCTGAAACCACAAAAGGTGCACCAGCTAAACCTTGGATACCTGCAAGAAACAAGGAACAAAAAACATGAATTCACCATTGAAACATTTTACAAGTTCCTGAAAAACCAAATTGGGTATGTTGACCACCCGAACCTTATGCTAAACCCCAAACTTGAAGGGGAATTGCGCGTGGGCAAGGGAAATGCATACGGGATAGAGGCCATGGCCAAAAAGAATACCGGGCAATGGACCGGGTGGATATCCTATACGTATTCCCGTTCATTTCTTAAAATACCGGAAATCAATGAAGGGAAAGCTTTTCCTTCCTTGTCAGATCAACCCCATCACCTGAACTTGTTTGCCAATTACAGGTCACAAAAAAGATGGGCATTCACGTTTAACTGGATCATCGCTTCCGGGAGGCCTGTCTCCACGCCCTCGGGGTTTCACTATTACCAGGGGTACCAGGTGCCGTATTACGAGAGTCGGCATAACGACCGCCTGCCCACTTATCACCGGCTGGATATTTCGGGGCACCTACGCTTGAACAGGATAGAAAAACGGTTCGAACATGGCCTGGTTTTTACCATATACAACTTTTACGGGAGGCAAAATCCCATTTCCATCAATTATAATAAAATATTGAACGAAAACGGGAATTACCAGGTACCGGCCAACCTACTGGAACAAGGAAACCGTGTTAACACGAAAATATCGCTCGTGGGGTTTTTCCCCATGATATCGTACCATTTTAAATTTTAACCATGAAGCATTGGATTATTTTACCGGCTTGCGTTTTTTTATTGGCTTGCGAGGAGCCTGCTGACTGGCCCTTGAAAGAAAATACCCAACCGATGGTTTGCGTGGATGCCCTGCTCACGAACGAAGCCAAGGCACAAAAAATATACTTGTCGCGCTTGGGCGATACCCTTAATGCCCCTCACGTTGCATTGAGCGGGGCCAGCGTGAGCGTGGGCACGGGCAAGCAAACCTTTCCTTTTGAAGAGGACCCGGGAGTACCAGGCGAATACCTTAGCGAACCCATGCCCATGGCCGCCATTAACGTAAAATACACGCTCATGATACAGACCGGGGGTAAAGAATACACGGCCCGTTGCCAGGCCTTGCCCGTGTACCAAACAAATTACCAGCTAAAAAACATCTTGCAGCACCACACGGCGAAAAACATGTTCTACCTGAAATGGGGCAAAACTTTTGATCAGGACCAGACCGGGATGTACCATTTTTACCTGGATTGGTCGGAAGCCCCGGGATATCAAGACAAGCCTGTTGACTCCACCCGGGCCAAGCTGGCCTTTTATACCTTGCCCACGGTAGACCAAAACCAGGTGTTTGCCGCTGACAAGGAAACGGTATATTTTCCAAGTGGCACGCGGATCATCGTGAAAAAACATAGCATAACCGATGATTATGCCGCCTTTTTACGTACCCTCCTGTCGGAAACCGAATGGAACGGGGGATATTTTGACGTGGGACCGGCCAATCTAAAAACCAACCTGAGCGATGGTGCCATCGGATATTTCTCGGCCTCTTCGGTGATCATAGACACCTTCATGGTACAGGGGTATGGA
>CAZKIR010000382.1:0-4328 GCA_964552835.1 uncultured Bacteroidales bacterium | reverse complement strand
AACAATATTTTGTTGGATTACAATTATTTATGGGTTTTCTTAGAGGCACTAATTAATAATAAATCACTACCCTGGGATGAATTTCTAAAAATAAATCCGGATGATTTGTTTTGATTTTATTGTTAATGAATTATCATGAGATAGAATAAATATAGTAGACCAGGTAAGCAAGTTTACAATATTTATGATATCCAACTCTGTTCACCCTGTCACCGCGTCCACCCTGTTGCACTCTCTACACCCTTACCCATCGCGACCTTATAGTTTACAGCTTGCATTCAGTATCCGAAAAATATCTTCATAAATTGTATATTTGCCAATAAATTTTCTTTATCCATGATCAAACTCCTTACCCTCATCGGTGCCCGCCCACAAATTATTAAAGCCAGCGCGATAAGCCGGGCCATAAAAAATAAATTTAGCCAATCCATAAAAGAAACCATCGTGCACACCGGGCAACATTATGACAATAACATGTCAGGGGTGTTTATCAAGGAATTAAACATACCTAACCCCGACCATAACCTAGGCGTAGGCTCGGGTATGCAAGGGTGGCAAACAGCACGTATGATAGAAGGAATTGAAAATTTAATCTTAAATGAAAAACCCGGCTACTTGTTGGTGTATGGCGATACCAATTCTACCTTGGCCGGGGCGATAGCTGCTGCAAAAATCCATGTACCAGTTGTTCACGTGGAGGCAGGTTTACGTTCTTTTAACCGGCAAATGCCGGAAGAAACCAACCGGATTTTGTGCGATCACGCCTCTACCCTATTGTTTTCCCCAAGCAGGGCAGGATACGATAACCTGGTAAATGAAGGTTTTAAACCGGGCAATTCTTTTCCTTATACACCCGATAAGCCCGGCATTTTCCACTGTGGCGATATCATGTATGATAATAGCCTGCATTTTGCAAAACTAGCCAATGACTCCTCAACAATCATTAAAAAACTCGGCTTGGTCCATAATACTTTCCTCTTGGCCACGGTCCACCGGGATCATAATACTGATAAGCCCGAAAACTTATCAGCGATATTTAACGCTTTTATCGAGATTGCAGAAAACACCGGCATGGTGATCGTGATACCCTTGCACCCCAGGGCCCGGAAAAAACTAGAAATGCCTGTTCATGCCCGTTTACGCGACAAGATATATAGCTATAAAAATATAAAAATCATAGGCCCCGTGTCATTTATTGACATGATACAACTGGAACAATCCGCTCGCTTGATCATGACCGATAGTGGTGGGGTACAAAAAGAAGCCTATTTTTTCCAGAAACCTTGTATTATCCTCAGGCCCCAGACGGAATGGGTTGAAATCCTGGATTCCGGGGCTGCCAAGCTAGCGGGCAATGATAAAAACGCTATCATTAATTCCTATAACGAATTAATGAAACAGCCTGATACTTCTTTTCCTGCTATTTTTGGCGATGGCCAGGCTGCAGAATTCATTTGTAAAATAATAATAGATAACGGGAAAAAGGGATAAAAAAGTAGCAAACTTGACAAGGTAACAAATTAAACAAGCTTACACTATTTTTGATATCCCAGCCTGTCACCCTGTTTACCCTAAAAAGTTTTTCGTATTTTTGGCAAAATAAACCACCGCGATGGAAGCAGAAAGGGTAATCCTCGGCATTGACCCGGGCACCAACATCATGGGATACGGGATCATCAAGGGCACGGGCGGAAAGCTTACCTTGTTGGGCATGGGGGTGATAAAACTCGGCAAGTACCGGGATCATTTCACCCGTTTGCAAAAAATTTTTGACCGTGTTATTAGCTTGATCGATGAATTTTGCCCCGATGAACTGGCCATCGAAGCCCCATTTTTTGGAAAAAACGTGCAGTCGATGTTGAAATTAGGCCGGGCACAGGGCGTGGCCATATCAGCAGCCCTTAGCCGTTCAATCCCCGTGTTCGAGTACGCGCCGAGAAAAATAAAAATGTCGATTACCGGGCAAGGAAATGCCTCCAAGGAACAAGTGGCCGCCTACCTGAGAAGCAGCATGGCATTAGAAAAACTATGCGATGACCTGGATGCCACCGACGGGTTGGCAGCGGCTGTATGCCACTTGTACCAAAACCAATCACTCGATACAGGCAAATCCTACAGCAATTGGAATGATTTCTTGAAAAAAAATACACACAGGGTAAAAAAATAATTATAGGGCATTTCTAAAGTTTATCACGAATTTCCTTAGCGATATCTTGAAATTCTTCCCCGGAAAGCTTCATCTTTGGATTTGAAAAATTGATATCTGCCTCACTATTAATAGGAATAAGGTGTACATGGGCATGGGGTATTTCTAATCCCAGCACGGCTGCCCCTACCCTCTTGCAGGCTATGGCTTTTTCAATGCCCCCGGCCACTTTTTTGGCAAATTGCATTAACTCACCATAGATTTTATCGTCCATGTCAAAAAAATAATCCACTTCTTTCTTGGGAATTACCAGTGTATGCCCTTTGGCCAAGGGGTTTATGTCCAAAAAGGCATAACAACTTTCCGTTTCATCAATTTTATACGAGGGGATTTCCCCGTTCACGATCTTGGTAAAAATACTGGCCATAGCTTTCGTGTTTTATATATGATGAACTTGTATTAAAAAAGCATTTCCCGGGAAACAATGGTTACAATGAAATGTTCACGATCTCGAAAGTGACTTTCCCGTTAGGCACCTGAACATCTACTTTGTCACCAATTTTTTTGCCCAGCAAGGCTTTGGCAATGGGTGTATTAATAGATATTTTCCCGGCTTTTAAATCCGCCTCGCTCTCGGATACCAGCAAGTATTCCATCTCGAAATCATTTGATAGGTTTTTAATCTTTACCCGGTTCAATATCTGAACTTTTGATATATCAATTTTCGATTCATCGATCACCCGGCTATTGGCAATAACATTTTTCAGCTTAGATATTTTCATCTCGAGCAGGCCCTGGGCTTCTTTCGCGGCATCGTATTCCGCGTTTTCAGATAAATCACCTTTTTCGCGGGCTTCAGCTATTTGTTGCGAAATGGCGGGCCTCTCTACCGTCTCGAGTTGCTCGAGTTCTTGCTTGAGTTTTTCCAGGCCTTTTTCTGTTAAATAAGACGTTTGAGCCATTTTTTTTTCCTCTTGTTTTGATTGATACAAATAAAAAAGAATCCCAGTCCCCCGGAACTCTTTCCAGTTACAAATATACTAATTTATTTATGATTTATTAGTCTAAATCATTTCATTTGTAATCTTTTATAAAATAATTTTCTTAAAAATACTTCCGTTGTAGGATTTCTGAATAAATAACGGCCTCACGTAGGTTAAAGTTCTTGCTAACCTTCAAAAGAGGGTTGCCCCGGGGGGCAATGGTATTTTCTTCTTGCAAAATTTTCTCCTTCTCTGTTATCATTTCCGGGGTTTTCTCCTCCCCGTGGTTTTCTTCCCCCTTCATCTCCGGTTCCATTTCTTCTTCAACAGGCCCATCTTCCTGCTCACGGGCAAATTCACCCGGGTAATATTCCCCCTCGGGAAACGCGGGAAATGATTCAGTTTCAGCTTCCCCTGGATCAAATAATTTTTTCTTTTTCCCGAAAACAGAAACCAATAACCCGATAACGGTCAATATAATAAATATAAGGGTTTCAATATCCATGTTAATAGTCCAGTTTGTTAATCATCAAGTTTTTTCCACGTACTATAAATAATTTAGGTTATCTTCGCGTAAATGGACTTGCTTATTATGATCATTTCACCACATACAAAAATAAGGCTTTTTTTTATATTCTGCTTTCTTATCCTATTAAATATTCAATGCAAAGATGAAGAAAACGATTATTTCCCGCGTGTCGAAGTAGATTTACAAATCCATATCCAACCAGAACTTGCCACCTTAGGTATTTTGGAATCGAAAGTTTTTGATGGATATGGATATGGTGGGGTCATCATTTTTAAACGGGACGAGAACGAGTACTATGCCTATGACAGGGCCTGCACGTATGATGTGCCAAAAGTATGCAAGCTAGAGATAGAAAGTAGCAGCGACCTAACCCTCACCTGCCCATGCTGTAGCTCAGAATTTATCCTTACCAATGGCGACATCAGCGAAGGCCCCGCCAACCGGCCACTCAAAAGATACAATACCTACGTGCAAGGCAACTACTTGTATGTTCGGAATTAAGCTGGTTAATTTCTACTTTGCCAGGATAATAAAAACAAGAAATGATAGGCTTTCCGCTGGGCTAGCTACTCCACGAAACCAACTTGCAGCCCCTTCACGATGTCCAAAGCCGTGGTAAGGGTGCTCAAATCATCGTACAACTCCCCGTCTTCCCCCGCGTAATGGCCAT
>CAZKIR010000381.1:0-4328 GCA_964552835.1 uncultured Bacteroidales bacterium | reverse complement strand
AATTATTAGAATGCTAAGGTATTAACAGTTTAGCATCCAGGCGCTTAACGAAACAAAATCAAAAGTAGTTTAATGTCTACTTGTCTTATGGAAAATATCCAGGTTGCCGGCCATTAACCTAGCACCCGGCTTCAGCCGGGTGATTGCAAGGCCAACCAAAAAAAATGGAGCCTGCTTTTAGCAGGCTTTTAAAATAAACAACTATGCTGCACACCCATTCAAAAGCAAATAAAGCGGGCTATAAGAGAAGGGTCGCGGTTATGGTGAACACCCGGCTAAAGCCGTATACTAGCCTAATGGGAATTGTACCAAAAATTGTATTTATCTGGGTTTATTGATGGAAGTTTCTTTTTCAAGCTTGTCCCTTTCGTACACAGGGAATTCCGATAACCCGGAACAGGCCCTGACAGCGTTCCTGGAACCCGTCAGCGTTCAAAAACAACAATATAATTTTCCAATTTTCCATCTTTCCAATTTCCCGGCGAATTGTAACCACAACCAAATCATAAAATCAATAAATGAAACACTCATGATTAAGTTTTAAACACACACGGGCATGATTAAAAGCTCTTTGCGTCTTTGCGTCCCGCCTGACGGCGAGGCAGGCTTTGCGTGAAATAAATTTTAAACAGATAAACAAATGGTTCAAGGGTTCAATGATTGTGAAACGCCGGGACCAATATTTTACCCTAAATGCCTGCTATAACGAAAAGAGAGGGCTGTCCACGGTCCACCCGGCTAAAGCCGTATGCTAACCTAATGGGCATTGTACCAAAAATTGTATTTGGCTGGGTTTATTGAGCACATTCCCCCTTGAAACAAGGAACATTTTACCCTTGTTCACGTACAATTTCAAAACTTTTTTCCAATACCGGCCAGCATTTATCCTGTTGGAAGGATACTTGATAATTTAAATTGTTATATCTTTGAAGAATAAAAACTTAAGCAAAAACATGAAAAAAAAAGCCCTGCTTATAATACTATCGGCACTGGCCGTCTTGGCCATCGTCTTTTTCATGGCCATAAAGCCCCGGGTAGCGCGCGACCATTTTACCACTGGCCAGGCATTATTAGACTCGGCCAACTACCCGGCCGCGTCCGCGTCGTTCACCAAGGCCTTGCAATGGAAAAAGAATTTTCCGCGGGCCCTGGCATCCCGTGCCGAGGCCTTTAACTTACTAGGGCAATACCAACCGGCCGCACGCGACGCCCAGGCAGCCATTGACATGGCCCCAACCCTGGCCAAGGCCTATTTTGAAAGAGGCTACGCCTTATTTTACCTGAAAAAACCCGCGGAAGCGGAAAGAAATTTCTTACAAAGCATTGAAAAAGGTTACCGGGAAGCCATGGCCAATACCTACATGGGACAAATAAAAAACATACAGGAAATACCCGGGCAGGCCATTGAATTCTTTACCCGGGCCCTGGAACTGGATACAACCCTGGCCAAGGCCTATTACAACCGGGGGATTGCCCGCGCCAGCCTGAAAGACTACCAGGGCGCCATTGCCGATTATGACAAAGCCCTTTCATTGGCAGGCAACAACATGGAAGCCTTGCTGAACCGGGTAGAAGCAAAATCGACCATCGAGGATTACGCCGGGGCCATCAAGGACTATGACCGCATACTGGAGCTGGACCCAAAGAACGAGGAAGCCCTTTTTGCCCGCGGCGAGTTTAAAATGAAACTAAAGGACTACGAGGGGGCTATTCAAGATTTTGACAAAGTGACAAAATTAAACAGTCAAAACACGAAAGCATGGATAAATAAAGGGATTGCCAAATCAAAAAAAGGGGATTACGAGCTAGCCTTAAATGATCTGGATAAGGCACTTCAAATAAACAATCAAAATCACTTGGCCAATTACCGGAAAGGGATAGCCTACATGCACCTGGGCCAATTTGAGCAAGCAAAAAGCCAATTTACCAAAACCATTAAGCTTGACAAAGAATATAAAGATGCCTGGTACGCGAGGGGGGTGACAAAAGCCATTTCCGGAAACCACCAGGCATCCATCCAGGATTTTTCTCAAGCGATCCAGCTTGATCCAAATTTTGCCGAAGCTTTTTATAACCGGGGGGTCTCAAGAGGTATTTTGAAAAAACATAATTTGGCCATACAGGATTATGATAAAGCATTAAACCTTAAACCCAGTTACGGGGAAGCTTTTTATAACAGGGGCGTTTCGTATATTGCCTTAAATTATTTCGATAAAGGGTGTGTAGATTTAAAAATGGCTAAAAAACTAGGTATAAAAAGCGCAGATGAAAAGATATCAATGTATTGCCAAAAATTCGCCAATTAATCTATTAAAAATGTTAAATATTAAAACCTTTTTGTTTATTGTTTTCACCTTACCAATTTTTCTATTACCCTGTGCCCAAAGCAATCAAGTACCGGATAAAATTGATTCCCTACTTGCACCAGATGATACCATACCGGCATATGGCGCAGTTATTTTTATTGAAGGCAAATTATTGGGAACAAAAAATTACGGGTATGAAAATTTGGAAAAACTAATACCCGCCAATGAATACACCTTGTACCATTTATCCTATTTATCCACTCAATTCACGGCATTCAGTATTTTAAAACTGGCTGAGGAAAGAAAAATTGATCTAAAAGACAAAGTAAATACCTATCTAAAAAATTTTCCAAATTATGCCGAAGATGTCAGGATTATTGATTTACTAAACCACACGTCTGGACTTCCTAATTATTTCAAAGAATTAGGTTTTGAAATGGCTTCACGGGTCACGGAGCAAGATGTTTATCACTTTTTAAAACAACAAGACAGCTTGTATTTTGAGGCAGGGACAAAATATCTGAATTCATTTTCCGATTATGCAGTGCTCAGTTTTGTGATCAAAGAAGTTTCAGGGCTGTCCTATAAAAATTATATTGAAGAAACATTTTTTAAACCAATCGGAATGAACAATTCATATGTTCATTCAAACGGGAAACCATCATTTTTTCAAAAACTATTTAAAAAGACCAACCCGGTTACCTATACCCATTCGTTTATTAATGGCAAGATAAATGTTATTGAAAGAACAGAGTCCAATTTCGTATTGGGGCAAGAAGGCATTTTTGTTACTACAAATGATTACGCCAAATGGGAACATGCATTATTTCATGATTCAATAATTTCTGAAGACATTTATAATAAAGTATTTACAAGGGCTAGGTTAAGACCTAATGAAGTCGTATATAAACCATTCGGTTACGGTTGGTTTAATGATATGAACAATTACATGCATACCTATCATATCTTTGGTGCTGACCTTTATAATACAAATGCGATTTTAAGAATACCTGATATGAAAGCCACTGTTTTGCTATTAAATAAAAGAAATGGCGTGTTTGGTTTAAGAAAAACTGTTTTTAGAGTTTTTAACAAGTTCTCCAGGTTAAATTTCGTTGTTAAATAAAAAAATAATCCAAATAAATTTGGTTAGAAAAATTAGAACAATTATTTTTGCCACCTCATTAAAAACAAAATTCCTCATTAGCTCAGTTGGTTAGAGCATCTGACTGTTAATCAGAGGGTCCCTGGTTCGAGTCCAGGATGAGGAGCAGAAAAAACCCTTCCAATACCAGAAGGGTTTTTTTTATTGGTGCAAGGGGCGACAAGCCCTCCAGCCAATGCCAAAAACAATTGAGGATCAAGTTTATTCTTAGGGGTTGTGCCTGGTCAGTCAGGCAAGCACCACACGAGGCTTTCTTTTTTTGCCTGTCTTTTTTTAAACTAGCCCGCATATATACCTTGTGCCCAATTTTCGATATCTTTGTACTAAAACCACGGATGGCAAAAATCCCCCTGAAATATTACCTGCTTTTTACATTTTTTCATGCCTTCGCGGGAATTCACGCGGTGAGCGATAAAAAACCAAAAATAATTTGTTCCATCCATATTGAAGGGAACAAGATTACCCGCGAAAAAATAATCCGCGGGGAACTAGTATTCCATGAAGGCGATACACTGGACAATAAAAGCCTGGGGCACGCCATCGCGCGAAGCAAGGAAAACTTGTTGAACACCTCCCTCTTCAATTACGTGTATTTCATTTCCCGCGAAGACAGCTTATTGCCCGCTTGCCTTCACGTGCACACCCGTGTAGAAGAAAGATGGTACGTGTGGCCCTTCCCCATCCTGGAACCAGGAAACCGGAACCTCAGCAATTACCTGAAAGAAAAAAAATGGGGCAAGGTAAATTACGGGGTGTACTTGCAACACGACAATACCACGGGCCACGATGATATATTAAAACTAAAAGCCCGCTATGGCTACAAGGAACAATTTGCCCTTTTGTATGATGCCCCCAAG
>CAZKIR010000380.1:0-4329 GCA_964552835.1 uncultured Bacteroidales bacterium | reverse complement strand
CACTTTACCAGCAGTATCTTCTCGAATATAACCATAAGTATACCAATGGTTATGAAGTAAACTGTCTGATCTAGATATCTTCATATATTGAGAATTGTTAATTAGTGTGTCTTCTGTAAATTTAATATAGTAACTATTATAACTGCTTCCTTGCTCTGTTCCTATCCGTGTATTAGACCAAAATTTGTTTTCGGATACGATATATTGGCTTTTAGCAACATAAATCATGTTTACAAGAAAAAATAAGAATAAAGATAGATATTTCATAAGAATATAGTTTGAATGCAATTTAGAAAAAGATTCCATATTATTTACAATTTTTTTATAAAATATATATTCCTGATATAGGTAAGTGTGTCAACAACCTCATGATATTTATAGTTCCTGTCTTTATCTATAATGAATACAAATTAAATTTCGTTGTTTATGCTGTTAAAAAACATGTATCCAATCCTTTCAATCCGTACCCAAAAACCCCGTTTAAAAATTTTATTCACTGATTCAAGCTGAAAAAATTGAAATTCTAAAATTTTCAAGTATATTTATCCTGTAAAAAATGTTCTTTAGCCGTTAATGCCCGAGAAAGTGCGTGTAACCCATGGGCATTAACCTGTGGTTAGGGTAACCGGGGTTAAAGTGAAGTTTTTTTTAAACACGAAACATTCAACCATATATATTTTTTTTGTTTACTATAGCCCCCTTGAAGGGGAAAAACACGAGAAAATGATTGACAACCTACTCATAAACCTAAAACAAAAAAAGCCATGGAAAACTTATCCAACGACTACCACATCAGCTTTTTTAAACCCACTACCAAGCAGGCCTTGTACAACAGGAACATGGTGGTGTGGTTGGTGCTGATATGGTTTATTGCCATCTTCGGGTTCCAGTTCTTGCTAAAAGTACTGGAAAAGCCAACCCCCCAGCCGGTTTACGCGAAATTTACCACTAGCTGGGAAAAAATCCAGGAAGGGACAGCCGGGAAAGCCGATTTGCAAGCATTTGGCAAAGCCGTGTTATCGGTATCAGGCAAAATCAACATCGCGCCAGGCGAAAAAGAAAAGCTTGACAACGCGCTCGGCTGGACGGTATACCAACTCGCCCCGGATACTGAACGACCTGTCATCCAACAAAAAATAAGCGAATTCGAAAACGTGAGGGCCCGCGCGAAAAGCCTCTCTGACCCCAGTTACGTGGATGCAAAAAATAGCTTGTCCAACACCCTTAGCCCATTGCTTGACCTTTCACGAAATGACATACGGGCCAGTATTTTGCCTTTCGGCCTGCGTTCACGAAGCATGGAAACCCTAAGCAGGGAGACAATACAAAACCTGCCGGGGATCATGGAAAAATACCTTATCCATAACCAATCCTTCCTCACGGATGTTAAATTCCTGGGTTTCCCTTTTCATTATTTTTATACTGCCATCTTTTTATTAATCCTTTTCGTTGGGCTTTGCTGGCTGTATTGTGTAAAAACCGACAGGCTTAATGCCAAATTGAACATCATTGACTAACCTTAGAAAAACCCAGAAAACCATGAAAAAAATATATATTCCATTGATATTGTCATTACTTCCTACCGCTTCCTGGGCAGCCACCGCTGCCACCCAACTGGAAGGCGGTTTCAAGGTAGGCCCTGCCATTATCCTGATTACCATTCTGGTAACTTTCGTGCTGGTAGGAATTTTTTTCAGGGCCAAGGACACCACGGATTTTTATGCCGCCGGAAGGGGCATTTCCAAGGTGGGCTCGGGGATGGCCATCGCCTCCAACTGGATGAGCGCGGCTTCTTTCCTCGGCATGGCGGCCCTCATGTATGGCTCGGGTTATCATGGCTTGGCCTACGTGGTAGGCTGGACTGGTGGTTACGTGCTGTTGCTGATCCTGATGGCCGGCCAAATTCGTAAATACGGTAAATACACGGCGGCCGATTTTATTGGCGACCGCTATTATTCCCGTTCACTGAGGGCAGTTGGTGCCATCATAGCCATTTTAATCTCTATCTCCTATTGTGTAGGACAGTTCGGGGGCATTGGCCTCATGTTCAAGTGGGTAATGGGCGTTGACTACAACTGGGCCGTGATTATCGGCGGCGCTGTAGTGCTTACCTACACCTTAATTTCAGGTATGCTGGGGGTAACCAAGAACATGCAAATCCAATATGTCATCATCATTGTTTCCTTTCTCATCCCCTTGTTTATCCTCACCTTTAAATTTGACTATTTCTGGGTATTGCCACAAATTGGTTATGGCTCGGTAGTTTCTGACGTGATCACGGGAATACCCGCTGCAGAGGCAAACCAGTTGATAAATTCCCTGGGGCACGAGTTTGCCATCGTGCCTGCACCGGAATACGCGATGCCATGGGACCCGGCCACGGGCAAAACCTTTTTCCAATGGGTGGCCATCGCGTTTTCATTAATGATAGGCACGGCCGGCTTGCCCCATGTAATCCAGCGTTTTTACGTGGTGCCCAAGGCACGCGATGCCAGGTGGTCTGTCGTGTGGGGCTTGTTCTTTATTTGTATATTGTACTGGAGCGCCCCCGCTTATGCTGCTTTTGGTAAAATATTATCGGCCAACCCCGAGGTAGGAAAACTAGCAAAAGATGCCATCGTGGTGTACACCGCCCAACTTGGTAACGTGCACCCCTTGATTGTTGGCTTCCTGGCAGCAGGAGGCGTATCGGCGGCGTTTTCCACGGTGTCTGGCCTACTGGTGGCCGGGGCTTCAGCCTTCTCGCACGATTTATACGTTCGGGTCATCAATCCCGATGCTTCGCCCAAAACCCAATTGCTGTTCGCCCGCGTTGGCACCATCCTGATGGCCATTATCGTAACGGTAATCGCCCTGGCAGAACTTGCCTTAATTGGCCAGTTAGTAGCCGTTGCTTTCTCCCTGGCGGGATGTACAATTTTTCCATTGTTTTTGCTGGGTATCTGGTGGAGCGGCTCCAACAGGCAAGGCGCCATCGCTGGGCTAATTGCCGGGGGGCTGGTTAGCCTTATCGCCCTGGCCTATTTCGTGGCCGGGAAGATGGGCGTTACCTGGCCTTTCCACGAGTTCGTGGACTATTGGCTCGGTGCCTGGTATTTTGCCTGGATAGGGGCTCCGTTGGCCATCCTGGTAAACATCATCGTCTCCAAGCTCACGGATGAAACACCACTTGAAATACGAAAATTCCTGGTTGAAAACGTTCATTCATGATAAACTTTTTTAAAAACAAACCTACCCGGCTGCTCATCCTCGTGATGGGTGGCCTGGTAGTGCTTGGCATTACCATTTCGTCGCTGTATTATAAAAAACAAAACCAATCGGTTGACCCCAGGGTAAAGAAAGCCCGCTTGTTGTATGATAAGTACAATGATTTTGCCCAGGCAGGGGCTTATGATAGCATTTTTCATTTAATGGGCACCATTGAAGCCCTGTATGGACAATATCCCCATTACAAGCATTCTTTCGAGACCGGGGTATTGTACAACAACCGGGCTGCCGCCCTGTTAACAATGGCAAGGGCCACGGGCAATGACCCGGGAGAAGTAAAAAAAAGAGACTCCTTGCTGGCCATGGCCGGGAAAAACGCTCGGAAAAGCATTGAAATATACCAATCCTGGAAAAATAAATTTCATAACAAGAACAAAAAGGAAATAGAAATGCTTATTCAAGAAAGCTTTTTTCAAGCCATGGCACCATGTGATGAGGAGAAAAAACAGCTTTACCTGGCGAAAAGGGCCGAAGAAATAGCCCAATCCATGCTGGAAACCGACCGGAGGTTATCGGTAAGTTACACGAATTTAGGACTGGTATACCGGCACCAGTTGCAATATGAAAAAGCCGCCCGGTATTACAAGAAAGCGATGGACTTGTGGGACCGGAACCTGACAGCAGAAAACAACCTGAACCGCTTGTTTGGCCGTCCTATAAAGAAAAGGAATTTTATTCAAAAACTCTTTCCACCCGAGAAAGACAACTAACATGCAAAATTATATATCATGAAAAAATTAGCAATTTTATTACTGGCATTGAGTTTCGCACTTAACTTTAAAACTAACGCGCAAGAAACAGAAAAGCAATTCGGGATCAAGTTCTCGGGTTTCGTGAAAAACGACTTCTTTTTTGATTCCCGGCAAACCGTGGCCGCCAGGGAAGGACATTTCTTGCTTTGGCCCGCGGCCGAGAAACTGTCTGATAATGATAAAGACATTAACGCCCAACCAAACCTGAATTTTTTGGCTTTGCAATCCAGGTTAAAAGGGGCGATTACCGGCCCAGATGCTTTTGGGGCGAAAACATCCGGGGCCATCGAGGGTGATTTCTTTGCCCAGG
>CAZKIR010000379.1:2700-4335 GCA_964552835.1 uncultured Bacteroidales bacterium | reverse complement strand
TGGCCCGCCAGTATAAAAAACGGGATGGCCAATAAAACAAAACTGTCGAGCCCGGTAGAAATTCGCTGGGCTATCGTGGTAAACGTGGCAATGGGATCGATGCTGGCCAATAATGTAATGGTAGCGGATATGCCGATGGTATAAGCTACCGGTAGCCCGATGGCCAACAACACGATAAAACTGGTAACGAGTATGAGGATTCCTGTTAATTCCATGGTTGTATTTTTATTGATAGGTTTCTTTTTCTATTGGATGATCTTTGGGGTTTCCGTATATCATGGCGTGTATGGAATAAAACATGATCAGGCCCCCGCTGATGGGCAGGCATAAGTACACGTAGCCCAGCGGTATTTGAAGGGTAGGGGATATCTGGCTCATTTTTAAAGTAATGAACACTAGTTTGGTGCCGCCAATAACCAGCGGGAATAAGCCAAACAGGGCGATAAGCAGGTTTAAAATGAAATCCAGCTTTTTCTTTTTCCCGGGATCTTTTTTTTCCAGTTTCTGTGGAAAGAGCTCGATGGCAATATGTTCCCGTTGCCCGGTCACGTATGCCGAGCCGAACAAGCCTACCCAGATAAGCAGGTACCTGGCCAGTTCCATGGTATAGGATGAGTCGGTATTTAATAAATTTCTGGCCAAAACGTTCCAAACCACGTCCACGACAAGCAAGGCCATCACGGCCACGACAAATACCCCGAGAATTTTATCTACAGTTTTTTTGCTGTTCATAGTGACTAATATTTTATTGTTCAGGTGTTTTAATTGATTGGATTCGTTGGATCAAGTCGTACATCACGGGATCCGTTTCCTTGTACTCCTCGTATATTCCTTTTACTTGTTCCCGGAAAGGGGCTTTGTCGGGTTTGTACACGGTTACCCCGGCTTTCTGGACTTCCCGCAAGGCCTCTTCCTCGGACTCGTGCCATAGTTCACGCTGGACCGCGAGGGATTCTACTATGGATTCTTCCAGCCATTTCTTTTCTTGTTCAGTGAGCTTGTCCCAGGTATGGGTGCTCATGAGCAACACGTCGGGAATCGTGGTGTGCTCGTCCAGGGAGTAATGCTTGCAAACCTCGTAATGGTGGGATAGATAAAATGAGGGGGGGTTGTTTTCGGCCCCGTCCACCCCACCATTTTGTAAAGTCGTATATAGTTCTCCCCATGATATTGCCTGAGGTGAACCACCTAGACTTCGGATAAGATTATTGGCAGTAATACTTTCCATCACCCGTATTTTTAAGCCATTTAAATCATCAGGTTTTAATATAGGTTTATCGAGGGTGTAAAAGCTACGGCTTCCGGCATCGTAAAAAGTCATGCCGCGTAACCAGTATTGTTTACCGGCCAGTAATATTTCTTTCCCGATATCCCCGTCAAACACTTTATAGGCATGCTCGTTGTTCCTGAACAAGTAGGGGAGGCCCAAGACCTTGTATTTTGGCACGAAGCCTTCCATGATCGCGGCCGAGACCTTGGTCATGTCCAGGCTGCCAATTTGTAACATTTCCAGGCATTCCCGCTCGGTACCCAGTTGCTCGCTGGGGTAAATTTTTACATTTAATTTCCCCCCGGATTTTTTGTCTACCATTTTGGCCATGTATTCCATGCCCTTGTGCACGGGATGTGTAATAT
>CAZKIR010000379.1:0-2690 GCA_964552835.1 uncultured Bacteroidales bacterium | reverse complement strand
AAAAAATGCCAGTAGGGGCAACAGCCATACCTGCTTTATGATTTTTTTTATTTTCATGATAATTAGGCGTTTATGATTGATTATTAGCTTATCTTAATTCGTTGGCCAAGTCCAGGGCATGTTTAATTTTTTGTTCCAGGGCCTCAAAATCCCCGGTTTTAATTAATTCTTTTGGAATGAGCTTTGAGCCCATGCCCACGCAATATGCCCCTGCCGAAAACCATGCTTCCAGGCTGTCGCGGGTGGGTTGCACGCCCCCCGTGGGCATGATGTGGGTCCACGGGCAAGGGCCCTTCAAGGCCTTCACGAAACCGGGGCCACCAACTTGTGATCCCGGGAATATTTTTACTACCTCGGCGCCTAGTTCTTCTGCTTGAGAAATTTCTGAAACCGAGCCGCATCCTGGTGACCATGCAATTTTTCGGCGGTTGCAAACCTTGGCCATCTCTGGGTTTAACAGGGGCGAAACAATAAAATTTGCCCCGAGCTGGATGTATAACGCTGCCGTGGGGGCATCGACCACCGAGCCCACGCCCATGATCATGTCAGGGGTTTCAGAAGCGGCAAACTTGTTCAGTTCACCAAACACCTCGTGGGCATAATCGCCCCGGTTGGTAAATTCAAAAACCCTGATGCCCGCCTTGTAACATGCCATGAGTACTTTTTCACATGTTTCAATACCCGGGTGGTAAAAAACCGGTACAATACCGGTTTCTTTCATTTTCAGGGCTACATCTATCCGTGTAAAACGTGCCATATTTTTTCTTTTTCAGGTTATAAATAAATAAAATCAACGGGAAACCCTTCCTGAGGCATCCCCGCCCATGAGTTTTTCCACCTCTTCCACGCTTACCATGTTAAAGTCCCCGTAAATGGTATGTTTTAGGCAAGAGGCCGCAACAGCGAAATTCAAGGCTTCTTGGTCAGATTCATAGGTGAGCAGGCCGTATATCAATCCTCCCATGAAGGAATCGCCCCCGCCCACGCGGTCCACGATATGGGTTATCTGGTACACCGGGGCCTGGTACAATGTTTTGCCATCATACAATACCCCCGACCAGCTATTGTGCGAGGCACTAATCGAACCGCGCAAGGTGATGATGGTTTTCTGGGCTTTCGGAAATTTTTGCATGAGTTGTTTGCACACCGATTCGTAGGCCGCGGCTTTCACGTTGCCCTGGTTCACGTTGGCCCCCTCGGGCTTAATGCCGAAAACTTTTTCAGCGTCTTCCTCGTTGCCAAGGATTACATCACATCCTTCTGCCAGCCCGGGCATCACGTCTGATGGGGATTTACCGTATTTCCATAATTTCTTCCGGTAGTTTAGATCGCAGGATACCGTGAGGCTTTTCCGGTTGGCCGCTTCTACAGCTTCCATGCAGGTATCTGCTGCCCCTTGTGAAATGGCCGGGGTAATGCCAGTCCAATGAAACCATTCGGCCCCATCAAACACCTTGTCCCAGTCAACCATGCCGGGTTGTATTTCAGAAAGGGCCGAATGCGCGCGATCGTAAACTACTTTGCTTCCCCTGCCCACGGCACCTGTTTCCAGGAAATATATACCTAACCTATCCCCACCGTACAGGATATGATCGGTGCCAATGCCATGTTTTTGCAAGTACATTTTGCACGCTTTCCCGATGTCATTTTCCGGTAAACGGGTAATAAATTGCGCTTGTAGTCCATAATTTGCCAACGAGGCGGCCACGTTGGCTTCCCCTCCCCCGTAGGTGGCGTTAAACTGGCTGGCTTGAACGAACCGCTCGTGTCCCGGGGTTGCCAAGCGCAACATTACTTCTCCGAATGTAACTATCTTTTTCATAATAATTTATATTTGTGCAATCGATTGTACAAAGTCGAATAAAAAAAAACCAGCGCCTAATTTCGCGTGCTAAAATATTAAAGATATGGTTGAAAACAAAAAACGGGAGAATAAAAAGCGATATATTTTTTATGAATGAAATAGCGGGGCATCACCAAAGCTGCCGTACGCGAAAGGCTAATCCCTTTCCAAAGGTAAGGTAAAATAAAAAGTAGAGCCTTTGCCAGGTTCGGAATCAACCCAAATCTTGCCCCCGAGCATTTCGATATATGCTTTTGAAATAGACAAGCCAAGACCGGCCCCCTCGTAGGATTTATTTAAATTATACTCGGCTTGCCGGAAACGCTCGAATATCTTTTCCGTTTCTTCCGCGGGTATCCCGATGCCGGTGTCTTTGACAAAAAATTTCGCGTGTTTTTTTTCTTTTACACATCCAAATTCAATTTTACCCGCGTGGGTATACTTGATGGCATTTTTTAATAAATTACTCAACACCTGGTTAATCTTGTTCTTATCCGTAAATAGTATGTTATCGTTGGAGGGCATTTTCCTGGTGATGGTTAATTCAAGGTTTTTTGTCTTGGCCTCGGGCTGGAAAAATGAACAAAGGTTGGTTAATTGTTCATTGACTATCATTTCTTCCATCCGCAAATCAATTTGCCCGGATTCGATCTTGGATATGTCGATTAAATCGTTGATGATATTCAGCATCCTGTGGCCACTTTGTTCTATGACCTTGATATATTGTTGTTGTTTTTCGCCGGATAGGGCTGGCTTCTTCAAGAGGTGTGCAAATCCCAGTATCCCGTTCATTGGGGTGCGTATCTCGTGGCTCATGTTAGTAAGGAAGGCAGACTTTAACCGATCG
>CAZKIR010000378.1:206-4356 GCA_964552835.1 uncultured Bacteroidales bacterium | reverse complement strand
GGTCCGGTTTTCTGGACAGTAATTTCAGAGATATATCCCAACCAGATTCGCGGCACGGCCATGTCAATCGCGGCATTTGCCATTTGGATAGCCACCGCCCTTGTCGCGCAGCTCGTGCCCTGGATGCTGGAAAACCTAAAACCCTCGGGGACCTTCTGGATGTTCGCTTTTTTCTCGGTCCCTGCCATTTATTTCGCGTTTAAGATATTGCCCGAGACAAAAGGGAAAACATTAGAAGAAATTGAAAAAATGTGGTAACTTAATCATCTTAAAAGCATGAACGGACATCAACAAGAAAAATCAGCCATAAAAGGAGAATTATCAATCAAATCAAAATGCATTTAACAAAAATTTATTTGAGATAAGGTAAATGGTTTTTCAGGAAAGAAGAAATATTACAAACAGTAATATTCCTGGTTATCTGATAATCACCCCCTGAGGCAGAGATAATAAAGTTCTTTGATGTTAAATAAAACAATATTGCACGCGATGATCGTTACCGAAATAAGATAACCCTCGTCAATTGAAAAAATTTAGCGTTCTTAGAGTTATAACTATATAAGAATTCATTTTCTTTAAAATTTTACATTCCATTTGAATGTTTAAAGGTGAAACAAAACAAATGTAAACATACATGAAAAAATTACAATCACGCTTTCGAACTGTATTCTATTTTGTTGCAGTCATAATAATCTCAAACAGCTCATGCAACAACAGCAAGACAAATAGTTTTGAAGAAGATCAACCCACCAACGCGAATGTTGAAAACCCGGATGTTCAGGTGTTGATGCATAATCCTTCGGGAATACGGATTGAATATAATATCACCAGGCAGGAATTGGAATTATGGATTTCCCCACAAGCAGGCAAAGATAACGACTATTGGATAAGAAATTTTTCCAACAGGGATGATCATACCCGTCTTTTTGATAAAATTTCATTCCCGGGAATTAATTTCAGCGATTATGAAAAAGTAGATTACGATCCCTGGCACAGTGTTATCCATTTTAAGGATCAAAAAATGCATATTGCAACTGTTTTTGGCGATCCCATAGTAATGTTGTGGTTTGAAAAAGACGAATTGGTTGATTTTAAATCCAATAAACAAGACTCAATCATTGAAAGATCCGACAACATTTTCCATATGTTTCACCCTGATCGTAACCTGGATTTTAGTTTTGTTGCAAAAATAAACGGGGGGCACTTTAAACACCAGTTGCAAACCGACCGCGGCAGGAGCACTTATGCACGGGCATACTTACCTTCAAACAAAGCTATGTTTATTGGGGGTGAGCTTTTCAAAGAGGATGTGCAGGAACTTGTCAATGAAATATCCAAAAACAGCCCGGAATTACTAATACAAGATACGCGAGAAAAAACAAACGAGATTGTGGACAAAGGCAAAATCGTTTTAAATGATTGGGACAGTTTAGAGCAATTAATTGATTTCAATAAACGGATATGGGTTTCATCACAAGACCATTCAGGTGCTTTGCACGCTTCCATAAAACGGATATATTACCTGATTTGGGTACGCGAAGGCGGATTGGCATGCCCATGGATTGGTTATTCCGGCTGGATATACCCGTTGGAAAACTGGATTGATTTTCAGATGGAAAACCCCACTGAAATACATGATGAAGGACCAGGAGGAAGGTTTTTCGGGCAACTCGTGAACGGTAAAATAACCAAATGGCAAGAAGATGGCGCTTTTTATGCCATTTGGACGGCCTTTACACATTGGACACAAACCGGGAGCGATGAATATGTCTCGGGCGAAAATTTACAACTTTTACGGGATGCAATGGGCTGGCTGGAACGGTATTGCTTTAACGAAGAAAAGGGGCTGTTTTGGCGGCAGCATTATTGCGAAACACCGCTTTATAACAGCCGGGGGTTTGGCTGGGACAATGCAGTTGGCAAACCTGTTTTAGGTTGGGATGCCCCGCCTTACAAAGGGGAGAAAATCGAAAAAACCTATGATATTTATATAAACATTCTAAACTATAGTGTATACCGGATGCTGGAAGCTATGTGCCTTCATGCAGGTATAGAAAATGATTATGGCCGAAAAGCCGGAATTTTGGCCAGCAATATGAAATTCATGTTTGAACCGGAGAATCTTCCACTTTATGGGAAAATTTTTAGTGTTGACGGGAAGGAAATTATTTCAGAGGAATATGGCATGGACAAAACCGATTATATATGGGCGCTGACCTGTCCGCCTTTTTATCCGGATTATGTTGATATTTATAAATACAGGAATTTGCTTTTTGATGACCTATTGGAGAAAAAAGATCATTACTTTCTGGCCGCGTATTTTTCGATTCTGGGTTCTTTAAAAATGGATCAGGTAAAACAAAAAGATGTTAAATGGGCTATCGATTATGCAGCAAAAGAGTGTTACATTCCCTGGGGAAATTTACCGCTGGCTGGTTCCATGGTTGAGATGAGCGGGTATTATCCCCCCGGCCACGGGCACCAGATCCGGCCACAAATGTTTACCATGGGCGCCTGGTTTGGCGCCATGGGCAACCTGGCCATCAACAGGCTGCCTTTTGGCTTGGCCATTCAACCGGGAAGCCTGGTAAAGGCAGTGGAAAACTATCAATACCAGGGTAAAAATATACAATTCTCCTACCAGGGAAAAGGAAGATGCTGTGAATATTCCGTGAACGGGCAAGCCGTGAAATACTCTTTGCAGGTACCCGAAAACATGTTTCCAAAAGAGAACAACGAGGTAAAGGTGCAATTGTCAGGCGATAAAAAAAACACCCCTTTGCTTACCGCTTCCACCCTCGAGTTGAAAAAAACAGAGGAAGACCGGGAAGAAATCAAGTTCCATTTTAAGGCTTATGGCAATAACATCTTGTATCTTGAAAACATAAATAATAAGGCAGACGCCACGCTTATCTTGGAACAAGCACCCATTGCATTAAAAACAAGGGTACTGGAAAGCGGCTTGTTGACAATTTCTTTTCAAGGACAAGGGAATGCCGTTCTTTCAATTAAAAAATAAACTAAGCTACGTTTGGTATACCAGGTAAAGTATTAGAATTAAATAAAAAAAACACTATTTTATGAATGGACATCAGCGGGTAAAAGCCGCTTTAAACGGTGAATGGCCGGACAAACGGCCCATTGTATTGCTCAATTTCATGCCTGCCGCCAAAGAGGCCGGGTTCACGATGAAAGAATTTTATACAAGTGCAGAAAACGCGGCGAAAACACAGGTTCAGGCGGTCGAGAAATATGGGCTTGACGGCGTGCTGTGGGATCTCGACACCGCGGTCTTGGCTTCTGCAGTGGGTGTTCCGGTGGATTTTCCCGAAAACGAACCGGCCAGGACACACGGGCCCTGCCTTCATGATCTGGCAGAGGTAAAAAACCTGCCCCCCCCCGATATTTCAAAAAACGAACGAATACAAGTGGCCGTGGAAGGATTGAGAATCCTTAAAAAATATTTTGGCAATGAAATCCATTTGCGCGGCAACGCCGACCAGGCCCCCTTCTCTTTGGCCAGTATGATGCGGACACCGGCAGAATGGATGATGGACCTGATCATGAACCCGGAATTAAGTCACGAGTTATTGAAATACTGTACCAAAGCGGTGAAAGATTTCGTTCAGTTGCTTGCAGACGCCGGGGCGCACCTGATTTCAAATGGCGATAGCCCGGCCGGCCCGGAAATGATCTCTCCCGAACAGTACGTGGAATTTGCTCTGCCTTACGAGAAAGAAATCGTGGATTTCGCGCATAGCCTGAATTTACCTTATATGCTCCATATCTGTGGCAATACCGAATTGATTCTTGATGAAATGCCAAAAACCGGGCTGGATGCCGTGGAACTTGACTACAAGACCGATGTAAAAAAAATATATGATAAATACCACGATTGCATCACCTTCAGTGGCAATATTGACCCCTCTGGGGTTATTGCCAACGGCAGCAAAGACCTGGTAAGGCAGAAAACCCTGGAACTTCTGGAATTATATAAAGCATCGCCGCGGTTTATCATGAACGCCGGCTGTGCCATCCCGCGTTCAGCACCAGAGGAGAACATACGTGTTTTTGTTGAAACTACCCGGGGGTTCCCGGTTTAGCCGGGTTGAATGCCCGGCCCATCATTCCCGGTATTTTTCAGGGCAAC
>CAZKIR010000378.1:0-196 GCA_964552835.1 uncultured Bacteroidales bacterium | reverse complement strand
GGTTCTCGGTGTTTTACACGGAGAACCACAGGGATACTTCTATTAATCCTGTTACTGTCAATTGAAAATAAAACAATATATCAATTGCGAAACAATAGCAATACACCTTAGCACTAAAAATGCTTGTTTGCTGTTTGATGGATTGAACATGGCCAGGTAGGTGGCCGAACTGTCAGGTGCTTGCGCTGTCCAGTAA
>CAZKIR010000377.1:3060-4379 GCA_964552835.1 uncultured Bacteroidales bacterium | reverse complement strand
GCAACAAGACATGTTCCTTTCCTGCCAGCTCCTGGATAAAATCCGGGTTGTGCTTCTCGTTCACGCAATCGCGGTGTACGGTAAAGCCTCCCTCGAGACCAAGATCCATACCCCCGCAACCGGAAAACAAGGACAATACTTTATAAGGTTTCCCCTGTTTGCTCATTGGTTTTTGTCATGAAAAAACAAATATACCGTACAAAGTAAACCAACATCCAGCGTAATGGCAATAAAAAGCTTGATTAGTTATGAAAAGGATATGAACGGCTTTTTTATGAATCAATTTCGATTTTTTCCCCGTTTACCCACAATATTTTTTCGGCCAGTTTGCCCCTGGGCCTTACCTTGTAATCCAAACCACCCGGTACTTGACAGTTCACGAAGAGGTTGTCCCCATCTATTTCCCACGACACGTGAATGGTGCCCTTGGGGTGGGGTACAGCCCCCTTGGCCCAGGTAATTCGGTCGGCCTGGGGTTCTATCAACACTATATCCGGGTTAAACTCGTAGGGGAAACCCAGTTTCACGCCAAGGATTTCCGTGGTCATGTAGTAGGTGGGGCCACCGCTCCAGGCGTGGCTTAGCGTTCCTTGCCCGGCACCTGGTCCGGACCCGTCATCAAAATTTTCCCAGGCAGTATCGTTGTGTTTCAGGATCATCGGGCTCCAGTATTCGCGGATAAACTCTTCGGCCACACCGGCCAGTCCATGACGGTACAAGGCAGCCAGCACGTAAAAACCACCGTAAGGCGTTGTTTTCCGGGCACGAGAAACATCGCCTATGTCTTCCAGCTCCCGCTCGTAAAAAGCAGCCAGTTTTTCTTCCCTTTCCTGGTTATTATATCCTGATAAAGACATCCAGGCGCTGGAAATGGGGTAATAACTGTCCATTTTTTCCCCTTCTTTAAAGCCATCAACATACGCGTTTTCCTGTTCGTCCCAGCAATGTTGTTTGATGGCCTTAACCGTACCTTTTTCCAGATCCTTGTATTTTTGCCAGTCACCTTTTTTGCCCAGTATATCGGCCAATTTGGCCATGTTCCCGAATGAGCGGGCCAACAAGGCCTGCATCATGGTCAATTGCGCGTGCTTGTCAATTTTGGTCCATTCCACGAAGGCGGGAAGATTTTTATACAAGCCTTTCTCGTCCCGATTGTCCAGGGCACCGTCAACCAAATTTTGGTACCGTGGATAGAGGGCTCGGGCAAATTCTATGTCCCCGCTGTATTCCACGTACCAACGGAAATATTCCAAGGTGATAAAGGGGAAGTCATACAAGAGGCCCGGGGTACCGGCTGGTTTCATTTTGCCTGGCCGGAA
>CAZKIR010000377.1:0-3050 GCA_964552835.1 uncultured Bacteroidales bacterium | reverse complement strand
TCCAGGCTGCGTTTTATCAATCTCGGGTCGCCTGCCGTGGCCAGGGTAATGGCAAATTGGGGCAAGGCATCACCTGCATACAGGCCGCGTTCACGAAAAGGGGTATCGGTATAGGTATCCTCGGAGCACACTTGCAAGGTGCGCCATCCCAGTTCCCATATATCGTTAAACATGGGATCAGAACATGTAAAATAGCCGGTTTTTTCAAAAGGATAAATTTGGTTTATCATTCCCAGCTTTTTGATTCGCACGGGTTTGTCATGTTTTGTCACGTTCAGTTGCAGATACCTGGCGCCATAGGGTTTAAAGGTTTCGTGCCGGGCGGCCCCACCGGGGGATACATGGCGGGTAGCGGTATATATGCCTGGCCTTTTTAGGATGTTTATTAATTTGCCGTCCAGGTCCTCGCTAAAACCCACGTCTACAAAAGTGCCTTCTGGTGCCTCGTATTCCACGAATATACGGCCTAATTTTTTGCCGCCCATGTCAAAGACCAATGCCATGTTTTTTCCAGCGGGTATTTTGATATCCTTTACCTGGTGGGCTGGATAATCCAGGGTTTTTTCCGGTGCCCGCCAGGCCATGTCCCAGGACGGGTTGTTGGCAACCTCCCCGCGGGCTTGCCCGGTCCACTCGTCAAACTTTCCCGCCACTTCCTGATGTTTATCGTAAGGGATTCTTTTCTTGCCCACCACCTCAAGGATTTCTTCTTGTACCGGCCCGGCGGTCATGAAAATGTTGGCTGAATTTTTCTTTTTGGTGGGCGATAAAACCAGCCCGGCCTGATCCGGGAAAACGATATAAAAATCCCATAATGCCTGGAATACCCCGTAAGTCATGAAAAAGAAATTCCATCCTTTTTTCAGGTCAAGGTTTGTATAGCTTAGCACGTTGCGGTCGCCCAAGGTGCTAAAATCCGGTTTCACGTCTTGCCCGTTAAGCCAGTATTCGCCCCACCAAAGGCCGGTTTGTACTTTTTGTGCCCGGGGCGAATAGATATAGGTGTAACCGTAAAGCCAATTTTTTGCATTGATATCTCCTTGTTCTGTATCAGGTAGCTTTACCCGAAAGGAATACATGTCTTCATCTTGTCTCAAGACGTGCGCACTGACCAGGTTTTTCGGGAGATAGGTATCCTGGGTAAGGTGGGGTATCTCCCGGGGGGTAAACCCGCCCCAGTGGGCTTGGTTTTGGATTAATACCGGTTTCTTCCAGTCTTTGGTGTCCAGGCCGGTTTGGTTCCATCCCGTGATTTCCTTGCTGCCATCAACCACCTCGATAGGCCCCGTGGCAAACGACATTTTTGGCGAGCTAGGATCGTAAGCGGTAATTTCCTTGCAGATCCAGTTACCTGGTGTCAATAAGGAAATATCTTGAGAACCCGAGGGGATTTTGCCCCAGGCTACGAAACCACCAATGCTCTTTGGCACCTGGTAGGTGTTCATGCCGTTTGATAATACTTTCACGGCAATCACGTTATCCCCTTTTTGCAGGTAACTAGAAATATTGTACTGGTCATATACCGGGTTTTCCGGGTAAGAACGGACAGGCCCGAATTGTACCTCGTGCTCGTTTACCGAAAGGTGGTAACGTGAATCCGCGAATAGCTGGATGAAAGCTTCGGTGGGCACTTTGTCAAGGCTAAATTCATTTCGAAACAGGGCATACACCTGGCGTCCTTCGCCGGTTTTATCAATCCAAATAAACTTGGCTTCTTTTGGTTTCCCATCGCGGGATAGTGATGGGGATGAACATCCTGCAAAAGAGAGAAATAGCAGGCTTACGAGAGAAAATACGATATGTTTCATGGTATGGTTAGTTTAGTTAGTAATTGCTTTAAAAATATAAAAAATATAAATCAATCGAAAAGACTTTTGATCGGGTTTCCGGTGGCCGCGTTTGGATATGATATTTGCAAGAAATTGGAAAGGGTAGGTGATATGTCCGTGATATTCACGGCCGGGGTGATGGTTTCCCGGGCAATTTTCCAGCCATACCAAACTAATGGCACGTGTGCGTCGTACATGTACGGTGAATAAGAAATACCTTTACCGTTGCCGATTTCTAACCAGCCGGGTTTAAGGTTTATGAGTACGTCTCCCGATCGTTCCTGGTTAAAGCTATTTTGGAACTTTTGGTGTACGCCGCTTGAAAAACTTGATGATTCCAGGGAGGAGGCAGTGATGGTATTGGCCACCCCGCTAAACTGGATCATGAACTGGGCCACTTTTTCTTGAAAATTGGCCAGGTTTAACCGACTGTCTTCGATCAGGTTCCGGTTCAGGTAAATTTGTTTCCCGATGTAGGCTTTTACCCAGTCGCCCTGTCCATAAACCACGTTTAAGTAACTTTTTAGCAGGGCCGAGGCCTGAAAATAATTAAAATAGCCCGTGGGCATGTGCAATTTTTCCAGGGTCTCGGGTTGATAGGACGAACCCCGGCTCGAGGTGAGGTATACCAATACATTTTCTTTTCCTATGCTTTCGTCAAGGAAGTGGAGCAGGTGGGCCAATTGTTTGTCCAATCGCAGGTAGCTATCTTTTAACTCGGGGGAAAACTGGCCGTATTTTTCAGCAATTTTCCCGTTAGACGAGAAACAAAGCGAAAGAAAATCCGGTATGTTGTCTGAACCCATTTCTTCGTTCACGATTGTGGTAATCGCGAAATCGAGTGCCAAAAGATTGCCATAAGGGGTATTTTCCAATGCCTCGTAACTATTTTCTTTAAAATAAGACCGCAAGTCGTGGGTAAAATCTTTTACCTTGCCCAGGATGTTTTTATCTGGCATTACCGTATCCCTTGCCGACTGGAACTGTACCTTATTGTCACGGGGTTCCCAGTCGCGGTTCAGGTATATATCGGCCAGGCCTTTTTGGTTAAATTCTTCGGTCCAATCGGGTAGCGAATCCATGTAATAACTGCTGCTCATCCAATGGCCCTTGTCCAAATCCAGCCAATACGCGCAATTGGTTATATGCCCGGTGGACAACACGGCCGCCTCGGGGCGGATAGCAATGCCCGCTACTTTGGAATGCATCCCGGTGGCTATC
>CAZKIR010000376.1:0-4392 GCA_964552835.1 uncultured Bacteroidales bacterium | reverse complement strand
GGAGAGTATTGGATAAAATACCTGAAAAACAAAGCAAACAAGGACAATATAAACATTGTATGCACGAACATGCAGGATGGAATATTTGAATTGGAAGAATCAAAAGAATTGAAACACCAGCTTGAACATCCGGAATTATATGACTATCTTGATATCAGTCAAATAAATAGCCGTTTGCGGGATGAAAAACATTGGCAGGCAGTCAAGTATATCGCTGACAAGGCTAAAGAAAACAATTTCCTTTTGTACATGACCAAGCTATATGGCAGCGATGACCGGGAGCCTGAGCCTTGGGCCGGTTGGAGGCCAGGAGATACAGATAATGCCATTGAGGAATGGTGGCGCAACCTGATCGCGGGAGTTGCCGGGGTAAGGTTTCACAGGCCAAAATCAGGAATTGGATTGTCGGACCGGGCCAAGGCATGCATACAAGCAACACGCCTGGTTGAAAAGAAAGTAAAATTTTGGGATGTTGAACCGAATTTAGGCCTGCTCTCCGATCGCGATGAAGATGAAGCTTATCTTGCTGCCAAACCAGGCCATGAATATATACTCTATTTCACCCAGCAAGGTGGTGGTTCAGTGGGGTTGAACCTAAAAAAATATAAAGGGCACGATTTCAATATATCCTGGTTTAATGTCGATACCGGTAAACCTCATTCTGAATCAACCATCACCGGGGGCGGCATTCATACAATCAATCGCCCGGATGATACGGCGCATTGGGTTGCTACAATTGCAGCACGGGAATAACTTACCGGAGTTTCGCATATACATAATAAATAATTAAAATATTGGATATATGCATGTTATCACTTAATGTCGTAATTAATATATTTTAAAACATTCATTTTATAAATTAAACCGAATCATTATGAAACGAGTTAGTAAGGCTACCTGGACGATTTATTTTGTAATTTTCACCATGTTGTTTATTTCTTGCACGCGTGAAAAAAAATCATTTGTTGAAAACGATCATGGAATCACCATATCTTTTCCAACAGACCAAATGGATTACAAGCTTACCCTTGATGTAGTGGACGATGACATTATCCACGTCAGGGCATACAAAGGCGATACCATGGCCTTTCCCCCCAGCCTTATTGCCATGGACAACATGCAAAACCCAGGGGTTACCTGGAAAGCTGACCAAAAAGAAGACAAGGTTATTTTAAAAACAGGTAAAATGAGCCTGGAAGTCAGCATGAACACCGGCCATATCAAGTATTTCGATGAGGAGGGCCGGCAAATTTTGGCCGAAGACGGAAGGGAGATAACCGACACGTCCGTTTACGGGGAACCCGATACTTACAGCATCACCCAACATTTTAACTGGGTGCCAAACGAAGCCTTATACGGCCTGGGCCAGCACCAGCAGGGCTATATGAACTACCGGGGAAAAGCCCTGGATTTATGGCAGTTCAATTACACGGCCGTCGTGCCAACACTGGTTTCCACCAATGGTTACGGCATTCTATGGGACAATTATTCCAACAGCAAATTCAGGGACAACAAAGAAGGGTTTTTTTTATGGTCGGAGGTGTCCGATGGCATCAACTATTATTTCATGTACGGCCCGGAACTGGATGATGTTATTGGAAACTACCGACAGGTTACGGGTTCAGCCCCCATGCCCCCGAAATGGTTAATGGGGTACATACAATCGAAAGAACGTTACAAAACCCAGGATGAAGTCTTGAGCATTGCCAATGAATACAGGGACAGGCAAATACCAATCGACCTTATCGTTCAGGATTGGCAGTACTGGGTTGGCAACCAATGGGGCCAAAAAAGCTTTAACCCCGAACAATTCCCTGACCCCAAAACCATGACAGACAGTTTGCACGAGGACCTGAACATGCATATCATGATATCTATATGGCCCATGATGGCCAAAAGCGCACCGGATTACCAGGAACTGCACGAGGCCGGGCACATGTATACCGTGGATGGTGGCAATGTATTAGGCATTCCAACCTATTGTTATGACCCGTTTAATGAAGAGGCCAGAAAGATATACTGGGATCAGGCCTACAACGGGTTGTTCAAGTATGGTATCGATGCCTGGTGGTGCGATGCCACCGAGCCGGAAGTGAACAACTGGGACACCGATCCCGAATCCTACCGGAAGATGATGGAACCATCCATTGGTTCCGGGGCAAGGTACATGAATGCCTATTCCCTGATGCAGGCCAAAGGTATTTATGAAAACCAACGGGAGACCACCGAAGAAAAAAGAGTCGTTAACCTAACGCGTTCGGCTTTTGCCGGCCAGCAAAGGTATGGGGCGATTACCTGGAACGGCGACGTGAATGCCAAATGGGAGGTGTTTGCCAAACAAATACCTGCCGGGCTTAATACCTGCATGGCAGGCATTCCTTACTGGACTACTGATATTGGTGCTTTCTTTGTAGGCAAACCTAAAGAAGAATGGTTTGAAGAAGATGCCGATATATGGTTTTGGGATGGCGATTATCCCGAAGGGGTTAAGGATGACGATTATAAAGAATTGTACGTGAGATGGTTCCAGTATGGCACCTTCACACCCTTGTTCCGTTCACATGGTACCGAAACCCTGTGCGAAGTATGGCGCTTTGGCGAACCCGGGCATTGGGCCTATGATGCCCTGGTACAATCCATCCACCTGAGGTACCGTTTATTGCCTTACATTTATTCCATGAACTGGAAAGTGACAGACCAGGGCTTTACCATGTACCGGGGGTTGGCATTCGATTTTAGACATGATACCAAGGTGTATAATATTAGCGATCAATTTATGTTCGGTAAATCCATGATGATATGCCCCGTTGTTGAGGAAAAAGCCACTTCGCGCGAAGTATACCTGCCCGAAGGCACGCGGTGGTTTGATTTCTGGACCGGCAAACAATTAGAAGGCGGACAAACCATTAACGTACCGGTATCCATTGATAAAATCCCCATATACGTGAAAGCCGGAACCATTTTGCCCATGGACCCGGTAAGGCAATATACCACGCAGGAAACCGGCGCACCAACCGAACTGCGGGTTTACCCAGGTAAAGATGCATCATTCGTGTTATACGAGGATGAAAACGATAATTACAATTATGAAAAGGGGAAATATGCCCTTGTTGAATTCAATTATACCGAATCCGGTCAGGAAGTTCATATAGGGGAAAGAAAAGGAGGTTTTGAAGGCATGGATGCTGAAAAAGAATTCCAGGTAGTTGTTGTATCAGAAAAACAGGGACATGGCCTGGACATGCCGGGAGAAGAAATACCAGTTGTAAAGTATGATGGAAGCGAAATATAATGTTTTATTACAAATAACAAGTGAAACTTTTAATTGTGTTAATAAAAAAGTAATGAGCCTGGTCTAAAAAGCATCTTTCTTGCCAAACTCTCCGCCCCTGGTATTTATGTTCGGGGCAGGCTTTGATTTTGACAAAAATCTACCTTTTTATACTGGGCTCAGAAATACATCATTAATGAAGAAATTTAGTATTTTTTTAATATCCCTAATCGTATTCCATTTTATCCTGAAAGCACAACACCCGAAGGTTAACCCGGATTTGCTTGAACAGAAGTGGGATGCCAAATGGGTTTCACATCCTGATCCCCGACAAAAACAGGAAGGTGTTTATCTTTTTAAAAAAATATTGTCATTTGAGGAAACGCCCGATGAATTTGTCATCAATATATCAGCCGATAACAGGTATAAACTGTACATTAACAAAAAGCTGGTTTGTTTAGGGCCCGCGGTCGGGGATGCTCTTAATTGGCGATTCGAAACCCTTGATATTGCTTCCTATTTAAAAAAAGGCAACAATACTGTATGTGCAATGGTATGGGATATGGGCCCGGCCCGCCCGGAGGCCATCCATTCCGTAAACCCGGGGTTGATTATCCAGGGAAATTCATTTAAGAGCCGTGCGATAAATACAAACAGTAGCTGGAAGGTAATGGAAGATATCGCCTGGCAATTCAAAAAAATCAACTATCTTAACGTGTATTATGTTGCCGGCCCCGCGGAAATTTTCCATGCAGCATTTCATCCGCGGAACTGGCAGAACGATGAATATCCTTCTGCTTCCTGGGTAAATGCCAGGGAAGGCGGGCAAGGCCATCCCTTTAAAAGCATCGGGAAATATGGAACTTTACCCGGGCATAGTCTATATTCCAGGAATATCGAACATATTGAATATTCGTTGCAGTCATTCCAATCTGTCAGGAAAACCGGTGGAATCGATCAAGCCGGAAACCTGATTCAAGCTGGCAAACCAATCCTAATACCCGGGAACAGCAAGGTAAGCATGTTGGTGGATCATGGCGTGTTAACCAATGCATACCCCAACCTGACCTTTAGCAAAGGCAAAAACAGCAAAATCAAGCTCACTTATGCCGAAAGCTTGT
>CAZKIR010000375.1:0-4397 GCA_964552835.1 uncultured Bacteroidales bacterium | reverse complement strand
AATTGATAAAAATTCTTGCAGTAACTTAAACTATCTTTATTTCACACCCCAGCCTAAACCTTACCCGGAAAGAAAGCATTTGGGGAAGGGAAATGCAGTTGGCACTGGATTACTACTTCACGGATTTTGAAAACCAGGTGGTAATGGACTACGAGGTTTCGCCCAACGAAGTGTATTTTTATAACTTGCAAGGCCGTTCATACGCGCACAGCGCACAGGCACAGCTCGATTACGAGGTGGCAAAAGGATTGGATGCCCGCTTGGCCTATCGGTATAATAACGTGAAAACGACTTACTCGGGGGAGTTAATGGACAAACCATTGCACGCGAAACACCGCTCGTTTATTAATTTGGCCTATAAACCAGGCAACCATTGGCATCTTGATTTCACCCTGAACTGGCAAGGAGCCAAGCGTATCCCCAGTACTTCTACCAACCCTGAACCCTACCAAATGCCCGTGGAAAGCCCTTCGTTTTTCACGGCCAACGCGCAAATCAGCAAAACCTGGCAATCCAAGTATGAATTTTACCTCGGGGGCGAGAACTTGTTCAATTACGTGCAAGAAAACCCCATCATTGCCAGCCAGGATCCTTTCGGGCAATATTTTGACAGTTCCTTGATATGGGGGCCCGTGTTTAGACGGAATATTTACCTGGGGTTCAGGTTTACCTTGGAGTAATCCATTGAGGTTTCTATAAAATGTTTTTGTGATTATTAATAGTAGCTTAAGCTACAGTTTAAGATAGGACGTAGCAAACGCTACTACCAACGGTTTCGATGTTTTGTTTTTGGCATTTCTAAGAACTACGGGGGTCAAAGAAAGAATAGTTGTTTTATTATGTAGCAAAAGTAAACCTGCTAAATTTTGATTTTTCAAAAAAAACTAATTAATTTTGACATAAAACGTACTATTTCGCATAAAATCCCTTATTATCATAGTTTTAATTAACTATATATTTTAACATTATTTAAAAATCGAATAAATTATTGATTATGAAAAATTTTTGTTTTTTTTTATTAGCGTTGCTTGTATTTCCAGCAAATTTGGTTTTTTCTAAAACATGGCGGCTAAACAACGACCCGACCGTGGCTTCCGATTTCAAAACCCTCCAGGGAGCTATTGATACCTCATCTGCCGGGGATACATTATATATTGAAGGAACCCAGTTTGATTACTCATGCGACAGCATATCCAAACAATTGGTAATCTATGGTCCCGGGTACTTTATGGCTGAAAATGATTCTCTGTCTTATCAATCTGCACCAGCTGTCGTTAAAGGCACAAACGGTACAATAAATCTACGTGAAAATGCAGCCTACACAGAAATATACGGGCTAAAAATGATTCCGGGAAGTAAGATCAATATTTTATGCAATCATGTTACGATGGCCCGCAATTATATTGAACTCCCCAATTTAGACAGGTTAACCATAGATGACGGTGTGAGCCATACCTGCATTAAACAAAACTATATTTATGGTACTATTGAGTTGAATAATTCATTAAATACAATAATTAAAAACAATATTATTATTGGCGGGATCAGATCCGGCAATGAAGGAGCAGCCGTAATTCATAATAATATTTTCAGGTACATCCAGGTCAATAATTCAGAAATTAAAAGCAACATTCAGTATAAAGAAGGTAATAATTCCGGAAACCTTGGCACCAACAACATTTACAGGCATAACATCCTGTGTGCCGAATGGGCAAGTGAATTGACCGATAATAATAAAATTTTAACCGATAATTCTACCCTTTTCCTTGAGGATAATCCCTCCTATAGTAATGATACCGAATACAGCACCGACAGAAGATATATGCTAATTGCCAATTCTCCTGCAGAGGCAGCAGGAGAAGGAGGTACTGATTGCGGAGCATTCGGTGGCAACGATCCCTATGCACTCTCCGGCTTACCTGATCTCCCCAGTATTTACGAGGTTGAAATGCCTGCATCTGCAACCGCCGAAAGCGGATTACCCATAACCATTAAAGTAAAAACCAAATAAAAATAGGATAAGACTATGAAATTAAAACAATCCCTAACAGGTCTCCTGCTTATCCTATTTTCCTGGCTGACACTTCAGGCACAGGAGAAACAGGAGAACCAGGCTCCATACGTGAGTTCACCAATCCCTGACCATATATTTCAGCATTTTGATGAAGAGGTTTCTATAGACCTTCCCACCGTTTTTACCGATCCGGAGGATGATGTTTTGGGTTATACTGTCAACAGTGTAGGAGCTCAAATATCTAATTCTTCTATTAACCAAAATTATTTATACATCAATATGGAAGGTAATTTTGGAAACTATGGAACGGATACCATTATTGTTGTTGCCAATGACGGAAATAATACAGCTACGGAAAGTTTCACTGTTTCTATCATTACAGGGCCTGATGCGAATGCAGGGGCCGATCAAACAATCAACGACAGTGACCAGGATGGCAAGGAACAGGTATATTTGAATGGAAGCAGCTCAAATGACGAGGATGGAAACATTATAAACTATCAGTGGTATGAAAATGACAGCCTCATTTTGAATGGTATGGTTGATTCGGTCTATTTCGATATCGGCGTTCACTATATCACTTTGAAAGTAACAGATAACGACAGCCTGACAGATTCGGATGAAGTAAAAATAACTATCAACGCATCCCTTGATGATTCTACACAGGAGAACCAGGCTCCATACGTGAGTTCACCAATCCCTGACCATATATTTCAGCATTTTGATGAAGAGGTTTCTATAGACCTTCCCACCGTTTTTACCGATCCGGAGGATGATGTTTTGGGTTATACTGTCAACAGTGTAGGAGCTCAAATATCTAATTCTTCTATTAACCAAAATTATTTATACATCAATATGGAAGGTAATTTTGGAAACTATGGAACGGATACCATTATTGTTGTTGCCAATGACGGAAATAATACAGCTACGGAAAGTTTCACTGTTTCTATCATTACAGGGCCTGATGCGAATGCAGGGGCCGATCAAACAATCAACGACAGTGACCAGGATGGCAAGGAACAGGTATATTTGAATGGAAGCAGCTCAAATGACGAGGATGGAAACATTATAAACTATCAGTGGTATGAAAATGACAGCCTCATTTTGAATGGTATGGCTGATTCGGTCTATTTCGATATCGGCGTTCACTATATCACTTTGGAAGTAACCGATAGTGAGGGAAATACTGACACTGATGAAGTAACCATCACCATCAACCCCTCATCCGGTGATTCTACCGAAACCGCCAATATGCTTACGAATGGTGACTTTAGCGATGGCACTTCAGGCTGGAGTCCCTATATTTATACTATTGATGCAACAGCTGATTTCCGGGTAGCAAATGGAGAATTGGTCGCCAATATCTCAGAGCCGGGTACAGCAAAATGGCAGGTACAAATAAAGCATTCCCCTGTATCAATAGAAGAGGGAAAATCCTATACAATATCTTTTGATGCAAGAGCTGAAGCTAACCGGTCTGTTTTATGGACCCTGGGAATGAATGAATCGCCTTTTACCGCCTATAAAGAACAATCCTTTAGCTTAACCAGTCAAATGCAATCTTTTTCTTTTACTACTGATCCGCTCAGTATCACTGACGATGAAGCACGCATCACTTTTGACCTGGGAGGTTCGGAGGATAATGTATATATTGATAACGTGAAGTTAATACCAGCAGATCAAAGTCAAGAAGGTGCTCCCATAGCTGACCCGGGAAATGATATATCTATCTCCGATGCTGATGGTGATAATTACGAGCTTGTAAATCTTGATGGAAGTAATTCTTATGACATTGAGGGAAACATTACCAACTACCAATGGTATGAATTCTTCCCTGATGATAGTAGTTTTGAAGAATTATCATCTCAGGCTAAAGATGCTGTTCAAATGTCAACCGGTACGCATTATATTGTTTTAAATGTAACGGATGAAGATGGTCTTTCTGATTCGGATCAAATAAAGGTGACCATTACAACAGGAAGCGGAGAGGGACCGGGCATAATAGCCGAATTTTCGGGCAGTCCCTCACGGGGAACAGTGAACACAAACTTTACTTTTGATGCATCAGCTTCACAAAATGCCCAATTCTACAAATGGGATTTTGACGGGGATGGTAATTATGAAACATCCTTTTCGGAAAGCAGTACCATTGATCATTCTTTTGATAATACAGGTAATTACAATGTCACCTTAATGGTAAAAGGAAATGAAGAAATAACTGATACTTACCAGCTTACTGTTTCCGTTAAAGAACAAATCCAAATTCCGGATGATTCCTACGTATTTGAATATTTCTTTAACCAGAACACTCCATACCTGCAAGGTAAGGTTTCTATCATTGATGCTGATGACTGGAATGGTGAGCATTCAGTTATTGCCCAGG
>CAZKIR010000374.1:0-4399 GCA_964552835.1 uncultured Bacteroidales bacterium | reverse complement strand
GAAAATTTTTTTTTGCGATTGTTCTCATCTTTTAGATAAAAAAGTTGAGGTCTGAGTTTATATCCTTGTTAAAAGCCAAACAGATATCGTTTCAAAAATAAAAAAAATAGCTGATTATATCCTTGCAGTGAAAGGCAACCAAGGCAATCTTGAACAGGCAATTGCTGATATAGTACTGTTTGAAAAACCTGAAACATCCTCTTTACAAGATGATTTTGGGCATGGACGCATTGAATCCCGTACCTGTTATGCATATAGCGAACTCGGACATATTGAAGGCTATGAAAAATGGGAAGGTTTAAAGTCAATAGTCAAAATTGAAACCGAAACATACGAAAAGGCCAGTGGCAAAACCACAAAAGAACAGCGTTACTATATTTCAAGCCTCCCCCCGGATGCAAAGGTATTGAACAGCAATATAAGGAAACACTGGTCTGTGGAGAATAACCTCCACTGGTCATTGGACGTCGAGTTTGGTGAAGACAGGTCAAGGAAAAGAAATAGGAATGCGGCATAAAACCACAACATTGTATTAAAAATGGTCATGACTATGTTGGCAATGGACAACTTCAAAAAAACAAGTAAAAGATCAAAACGCCTGAAAGCTGCTTTAGACCCTAAATATAGGGACAAACTTTGGGAATTTTAAATGCGGTTGCCCTGGTATTAAATACGATGGCTAAAATAATAATTTTTACCCGTACTTTCCCCATCTCAAAAGCAAATTACAAAAACAAAAAAAATCCCCGGCAGTAAGCCGGGGATTTTTTTTTGTTTTTTCATTTCAGGCTTATTCTTCGCCTTCCCGGGTTTCGTCCACGAATTGCCGTTGTTTTAGCTCGCGGTCCAGCATTAGCATGCCATGCCCTTCGCCTTTTATCATCTTGGCTTGTTGCAAGAGCTCGTCCGCGGCGGCTTCTTCTTCTACCTGCTCGGCCACGAACCATTGCAACATGTTCTCGGTGGCGTTGTCCTTCTCGTCGCGGGCAAGGTATACAAGGTTGTTTATCAAACTTGTAACCTTCTGTTCGTGGGCATATACTTCTTCCAGTATTTCCACGGCATTTTTCCATTCAGTGGGCGGCCCTTCAATGGGCATGAGGCTTACTTTTTCGCCACGGTCGAGAATGTAATGGTAAATTTTCATCGCGTGGGTCATTTCCTCCTGGGCCTGCACGTGCATCCAGTTGGCAAAACCGCTCAGGTTTTGGTCAGAAAAATAAGCCGACATCGACAAGTACAAGTAAGCCGAGTACATTTCGGCATTTACTTGCTTGTTCAGTTCTTCCGTCATTTTTTTACTTAGCATGTTTTTTTCTCCTTTTTTATCATGTTACTATTCATAATTATTTTTTCGCGCAAACCTGTTTCAGGTCGTGACACTACAAAAAAAGCAAATATCTTTTTACAAAACAAACAAGGCCTAAGAATGTTTTTTATAGTTTTGTCACAAAAAAAGGATGCCGGTTTCATTTCAAAATGTATTGCCTTGCTTTTTTTCCATTTTTTTTATCCTTTCTTCTTGTCAGGATAAACAAGAAGAAGGGCATGATATGCCAATTGAACTATCCATGGCCAAAAGCTTATTGCCCCACGATCCGGATTCGTGTGCCAGGCTTTGCTATTATTTAACCCGGGATAGGCAACATGATCTTGATAAAAACACCACCGGGCAGGCCCTTCTTTGGCTGGCCAAGGCCCTCGAGAAACAATGCCTCTATGATTCTGCCATGAAATATTCTTTAATAGCAGATAAATACATTGAAAGCAACAGCCTGCAAAAAGGTGATTTGCTGAATACGATGGGCAATATATACACCGCCCGGGGCAGCTTTCCAAAGGCCCGCTCGTTTTATCAAAAGTCCCTCCAACTCCGGGCCCAACATGAAGACACGGCTGCCATCGCCGCATCCAATTATAACCTGGGCGTGGTGCAAGACAGGCTGGGAAATTATGATTCGGCCGTGTTTTACCTGCAACGGGCCGCTTTTTACGATAGTTTGGCCAATAACCTTACAGGGCGTGGTTTTGACCTCGTTAAGTCTTCCCAGGTAAACAACCGGCAAGGGCATTATTTAAAGGCATACAAGGGGTTCGGGCACGCGAAGAAAATATTTGGCCAGACAGCTTCCCGCTACGGGCTCGCGAATGCCATCCAGGGCATTGGGGATTCCTGGTATTACCGTGGGCACTACGATTCGGCCCTGGCACATTACCAACGGGCGCTGGAGCTGCACGCGGAAATAAACAACCCCGAGGGCAAGGCCATTGCCCTGCAAAGCCTCGGGGTTACATACAAGAACCTGGGCCATCACGAACAAGCCCTGAAAAGGTACCTGGGCTCCATGGATATTTTTGAACTGACCGGCAATAACCTGGGCGTGGCAGCTATCTATTCCAACCTTGGAAGCTTGTACCATGAATGGGATAAACTTGCCCTGGCCCGCTCGTATTACCAAAAAGCCCTGGATTTGTACAACCAGCTCGGGGCTAAGCAAGAAATTGCCAATACCTTGTCCCGTGTCGGTAACGTGTGCTTTCAGGAAGGAAAACTGGACACGGCCATCATGTATTTTGCAAAAGCCCTGGCCTTACAGGAAGAACTCGGGAACCATGCGGAAATGGCCTCTATCCTGCAATATCGTTGTGATATTTATATCCGGAAAAATGAATTCACCAAGGCCCTCGAGGCCCAGGTCAAGGCAACGAATGCATTGGAAAAGCTGTCAAGCGACCGGCTTTTGGCAGAAGCTTACGTGCAGCTCGCGAATCTTTACCTTGACATCAAAAAACAGGCCCTGGCCAAAAAGTATTTTTTGAAGGCAAAAAAGAGGGCAAGCCTTGTTCATTCCCCCCGGCTAAACATGAGGTTGTACCATGGCCTGTCCCGCCTGTACAAGCAAACCGGGCATTACCAGGATGCCTTGTATTATAAATCCTTGCACGATCAGGTAAAAGATTCTTTGTTTACCGCCGAAAAACACCAGCAATTACAAGAACTTCGTGTACGCTACGAGACAGAAAAGAAAGACCAGGAAATCGAGCTTTTAAAAGCCCGGCAATCATTACAAGATGCTGAACTAAAAATCAAGGAAAAAAATATTTTGTACATGGCCTCGGGCCTGTCAGGATTGCTTTTTTTTATTATCCTGCTGGGCATCCAGTATTACAAAAAAAACAAGGCCTATCATGACCTGGTGGGCAAGAACCTCGAGCTTGTCCAGATCCAGGCTGAAAAAAAGGCAAGCCCGGGAAAGAAAGGGAACAAGTTGTTGCCCGGTAAGCAATCCGAAAAACTAAAAGCCCGCCTTGTCCACCTGATGGAAAAGGATAAAATATTTACCGACCCGGGTATTAACGTGATGTCATTGGCAAAACAACTGGGCACTAACCAACGCTACCTTACCGACATAGTGAACCGGGGGTTCCGCAAGAGTTTTCCGGTGTTCGTGAACGAGTACCGGGTGAAAGAAGCCCAACACATCATGTCAGGGCCATTGTCCCGGCATTATTCACTTGAAGGGATCGCCCAGCAGGTGGGTTTTAACAACCGGGCCACTTTTATTAATGCCTTTAAGAAGTACACCGGGGTTACCCCATCTTATTACCTGAAAGAGAGCAAGAAGATACAAGGGCAGCTGTAAAGATTCATGAATCCTTACAGCTTTCATTTTCTTTATTTGCCCGTTCGTCCTATTATCGCGTTGACATTTTTAATTGTTCATTTAAACTTTTTATCATGAAAAAAAACGTTATGCTTTTGGCTTTTTTTCTTGTTCTTTTTTCCTTCTCGGGATGTGAAGAGATGTTAGTACAAAAAACCACCGTGACCTTCGTGGTGAACGATAAATCCGGCAAATATTCCACCTTCAACTTTCGCGTGATCGAGCGCGTGGCCGATCGGTCTGGCACCTGGAATATCACGAACGTGGCCACCAAGAAAATGGACGGGTATTCCTACACTTTTGAAAACGTGAAAGCTGGTGATTACGCGGGCTTGATCGGGACCATCGGGGATACCTACAAGGAATTTTCCCTTTCCAGCGGCGATCAGGTTACCCTGACCTATACCAATAACGCGACACCCATAACGATAGGGAATTCATATTCCGGTTATTATTCCACTTCCGTGGATTCCTGGAGTTGCCGGGTAACAACTGAATAGTGTTTTGCCTGGCACTTGTTGGTGGTTTCTTGCTTTCGCGTGCACGGCGCACCGGGCCCAGGATTGCATTTGCCACGGCCAGGCTTAAAATGTAAACCAATCTAATATACAGCACCTATATTACCGTTGGCTTTAGCCACGGACCATAACGAAACATGCGCCCTGAAAGGGCAGTTTATTTCAGCCCAAGGCAACGCCTTGGGGTATAGAATGGAACACGTACCCCGCGCCCTG
>CAZKIR010000373.1:0-4406 GCA_964552835.1 uncultured Bacteroidales bacterium | reverse complement strand
CCTGGCCATTATTGACGAAAGCCACGTGACCATTCCACAGGTACGCGCCATGTACGGGGGCGACAATTCCCGGAAAAAAACCCTGGTGGAATATGGTTTTCGCCTGCCGGCAGCCATCGACAACCGCCCCTTGAAATTTGAGGAATTTGAACATATCGTGAACCAGGTGGTTTTCGTGAGCGCCACGCCGGCCGATTACGAGCTGGAAAAATGCGAGGGCTTCGTGGTAGATCAGGTGGTCAGGCCTACCGGACTACTCGACCCGGTTATCGAGGTAAAGCCTACCCTGAACCAAATTGATGACCTTATCGGGGAAATGAACGACCGGATAGAGCGCGACGAGCGCACCCTGGTAACCACCCTGACTAAAAGAATGGCCGAGGAACTAACCAAGTACCTTACCCGGATGAACATCCGCTGCCGGTATATCCACTCCGACATTGACACCCTGAAGCGTGTCGAAATCATGGAAGGTTTGCGCGGGGGCGAATTCGACGTGCTGGTAGGCGTGAACCTGCTACGGGAAGGCTTGGATTTGCCGGAAGTGTCGCTGGTGGCCATACTGGATGCCGACAAAGAAGGATTCTTGCGATCGCACCGGAGCCTTACCCAAACCGCTGGCAGGGCAGCCCGGAACCTGAACGGGAAAGTTATCATGTATGCCGACAAGGTGACCGATTCCATGCAGGCTACCATGGAGGAAACCAACCGCCGGCGCGAAAAACAATTGGCTTACAACGAGGAACACGGCATCACCCCGACCCAGATCGTGAAGGCTACCCGTTCCATCCTGCAAAGGGAAGGGCAAAAAGAAGAAAAATATTACGAGGAAGAAGGGGGCATCACGGTAGCAGCCGATCCCGTGGTACAATACATGGACAAGGGCGCCCTGGAAAAAGCCATCGCGAAAACCAAATCGGCCATGCAAAAAGCCTCCAAAAACCTGGAATTTATCGAGGCCGCCCGCTATCGCGACGAAATGTACGAGCTGGAAAAGATAATGAAAGAAAAGTACGGGAAGTAGATAAAGATTGAGGTTTCCCCCTTCGCTAAAGCTAAGGGGGATAAAAAAAGATTTCTCCCTTCGCTAAAGCTAAGGGAAACGAGGAAGCTGGAAACAGAGAACATGAACAATATTGTTCCAAGATTGTCACTCTTTTTCCCTTATTTATAAATGAGCCTGGTATAAAAAGCATCTTTATTGCCAAACTCGTCGTTGTCGAGAATTTTTGATTCCTCATTAACAGTCAGTTAACTGCGGTTCAAAAATTCTCTGCGCCTTGATTTTGACAAAAATATACCTTTTTATACTGGGCTCAATAATGAGTTATAAAGGATAGTATAATAAAAGAATATGTTTAATAATTAAAAAAATGAAAATGAAAAATCTATTATTTATTATTTCTGCTATTTTGATTGCCGGGTGTCAAACGCCGGATCAATGGCAAATTCAATCACCTGATGGAAAAATTGAAGTGACGGTGAGTCAGGATAAAGAAAAGGGTAATGTGTTGAGTTACTCGGTGCGTTACATCGAGGATTCTAATGCCAAAGAAGTCATTAAATCTTCCAGGCTGGGAATAATCCGTGAGGATGCCGAATTTTCAGGCAATCTGAATTTTCTGAGTTTGGAAACTCAATTGAACAATCTTCATGATTATACCATGGTTAAAGGGAAACGGCTTAAAAATAAGGTGTATTCCAATCGCATGGTTCTCTCGTTTGAGAATGAAAATCAAAACCCCTTGAATATTGTCTTTGAGGTTTTTAACGAAGGTGTCGGTTTTAAGTACGAGTTTCCTGATTCTTCTGATGAAATTCATACTGCTGTTGAAGAACTGACCGAGTTTGCTATGCCTGTCGGTAATGCCTGGATACAATCTTATGATACGTTAAATACATGGAGTCCATCCTATGAATATGGATATTCCCCGAAAATGGATATTGGTACTCAAGCTCCGTTAACAACAGGGTGGGGATATCCGGCATTGTTTGAAACTAATGGTTTATGGGCACTGGTAACAGAAACCGGGATAGATGGTTCATACTGTGGTTCTCATCTCTCTGCCGATTGCTCAGGGGGTGTATATAAGGTAGAGTACTCCTTTGAATGGGAAAATTATGGTCAATGGGAAGCCAAACCGAAACATACCTTACCATGGGAAACACCTTGGCGCATAGTTATTATAGGCAACAATCAAGGTGATATCGTGGAATCGAATCTGGTCATGCACCTTGCCGATCCGCGAAAAATCGAGGACGCATCATGGATAGAAATGGGCATCTCATCATGGAACTGGTGGGGCGACCATGATGGCGGTAAAAAATATAACAGTTTGAAAAAATTCGTTGATTTTTCAAATGAAATGGGATGGGAATATTCGCTCGTGGATGCCGACTGGCACTCCATGGAGGGTGGATCTCTTGAGCAGTTAGCAGATTATGCTGAGGGGAAAGATGTTGGGCTAATGATATGGTACAACAGTGGTGGACCTCATTCTCGTGTAATGGACGTTGGACCTCGCGACATGATGCATATACCTGAAATTCGCCGTGCAGAAATGCAACGAATCCGGGAGATGGGCATTCGCGGTATAAAAGTTGATTTCTTCCAGGGAGATAAGCAAGGCACCATGCAATACTATATCGATATAATTGAAGATGCCGCTGATTATCATCTGCTGGTAAATACCCATGGTTGCACAATTCCACGGGGATGGGACCGGACTTTGCCAAACCTCGTATCAATGGAAGCTGTCAGGGGGGCTGAATTATACAGTTATGCGCCTTATGCCAAAAGAGCGTTGTGGCAAAATACCATACTCCCATTTACCCGAAATGTTCTGGGATCCATGGATTATACCCCTGTTACTTTTTCTGACTATTCTGAAGAAACCCCACATCTTACAACCAACGCACATGAATTGGCTTTATCGGTGGTTTTCGAGAGTGGTGTTCAACATTTTGCCGATCGGGTAGAAAGTTACAGGCAACAGCCACAACAGGTTGTTGATTTCCTGAAAAATGTTCCGGTTATTTGGGACGATACGCGTTTTATTGAAGGCTATCCCGGTGAATATATTGTATTGGCTCGCGAAAGAGAGGGTATGTTTTATGTTGCCGGTATTAATGGGAAAATAGAAGACCATGATGTTGAACTCGATCTTTCCTTTCTTGAAGAGGATCGTGAATATGATATTCTCCTGATAAAAGACGGGGACGATTCCCGCTCTTTTAGTTTTGAAACATTGAAAATTACTGGCAAACAAAAACTTGCTGTTGATATGCTGCCAGGCGGTGGCTTTGCAGCAATTGTTACTAAATTATAAATATAAAAACGTGAATTTTATTCATGTTTTTGAAAAGCAAAAACGTAAACATATGAAAAACTTATTATTATTAATGTTAGCAATTTCTTGTAATGCTTTATTCGCTCAGGACGACATATTCCCTGGTGCAGATGAGCATACACCTTCTAAATCTGAATATTTTTCGTGGATCAACAATACCAACGAAGGCCCTACCGAAGAACATACCTTGGTTAACCTTGAATTTTTCAAGTGGCTTCATGAAGAATATGGCATGCAACTCGATATCTATGCTTTTGATGCCGGAGCCATTGACGGTGCGAAATTTTATGGTTCCGACCAGTCGGCGCGTTTTAAAAAGCAATTTCCAACCGGTTTTGCTAACAGCGTAAAGAAAGCTGCTGAGATGGATACTCGACTCGGCCTGTGGGGTGGGCCCGATGGTTTTGGTGATACCCCGGAAGAAGAAGAGGCCCGTATTGAAATGATGGTTGGGCTCTGTCGAGATCACGATTGGGCTTTATTTAAAATGGATGCGGTTTGTGGTCAGCTCCGCCCTGAAAAATACGATGCTTTCGACCGTATGATGAGACAGTGCCGTAAATACTCGCCCGATTTAATTCTCCTGAATCACAGGCTGGACTTGGGAAAAGGAACTGCTCATTCAACAACCTTTTTGCTGGGAGGAGCAGAAACCTATATTGATGTCCATATGGCAAATAATATAACCGCTACACACAACCGGGCCGGAGCACTCAATCGTGAAGTGCCTGAAAATCTTACAAGGCTTACCGAAGATCATGGCGTATGTATCTCTTCATGTATCGATTACTGGGAGGATGATTTGATACTGCAGGCATTTAACAGGAATTTAATTCTTGCCCCTCAGATATACGGCAATCCCTGGCTCATGGCCGATCATGAATACCCCAAACTTGCCCGCATTTTCAACTTGCATAAAAGGTACAATGATATTATTGTAAATGGCATGATGTTACCCGAAAACAATTATGGCCCGGGTGCGGTAAGTCGCGGCGATGATAAAACCAGACTTCTTACACTGCGCAACCTCACCTGGGAACCCGTTAAATACACCAT
>CAZKIR010000372.1:0-4423 GCA_964552835.1 uncultured Bacteroidales bacterium | reverse complement strand
ACTCCTCTGCTAAAAATGCCCACGAGCTGCTCGAGAACCTGCTTATTTGGGCCCGATCGCAAAACAATACCATTCAGTATAATCCAGTATCTATTAATATTTCCGAATTGTATGATGAAATTTACGTGCTGCTTCGGCCTGCCGCGAAAAGAAAAAATATCAACATGAAATCTTTGCTTGATACAAGTTTACACGCGTGGGCCGACCGTCAAATGGTACATACCGTCCTGCGGAACTTGATTTCCAATGCCATCAAGTTTACCCCCGAAGGGGGAATGATCATGGTTGAAGGGAACGTGGACGAGGATCAAGTAGAAATTTCTGTCAGGGATAACGGAATAGGTATGGAACCCTCTGATATTGAACAGCTCTTTCAGGTTGATAATAATTCCAGCCGGGAGGGTACCCAAGGTGAAAAAGGTTCTGGCCTTGGATTGGTTATTTGCAAGGATTTTATCCAGAAAAACGGGGGCGAAATATACGTGGAAAGTGAGGTTGGCGAGGGTACCGTGTTTTCTTTCACCATACCCACCCGGCCTTTGGCCTGATGCAAGTAGAAGGTAGAAAAATGGTTGTTAATCCATAAAACCTTTTAGAGGTTTCACTGACTAAATTTGAGCCTAGTTAAAAAGGTAGAATGGTGAAAACGGAATTATTCATTAAATTTGCCCGGATTTCACGATAAATAATGCAGCAGCCATGGAACAAGGACTAACAATTTACAATTCATTAAGACGGGAAAACGAACTTTTTCAACCCTTGAACCCACCGTTTGTTGGCTTGTACGTTTGTGGTCCCACGGTATATGGCGAACCCCACCTTGGCCACGCCCGCCCGGCCATAACGTTTGATATCCTGTTCCGTTACCTGAAACACCTGGGTTACAAGGTACGTTACGTGCGCAACATTACCGACGTGGGCCACCTGGAAAACGATGCCGACACCGGGGAAGATAAAATTGCCAAGAAGGCAAGGTTAGAGCAATTGGAACCCATGGAAGTAGTACAACAGTATACCAACAATTACCATTACCACATGGCCTTGCTCAATGCCCTTCCACCTAGCATTGAACCCCGTGCCACCGGGCATATCCTGGAGCAACAAATGATGGTGAAAACTATCCTGGACAAAGGATTTGCTTATGAAAGCAACGGGTCGGTATATTTTGACGTGAAAAAATATAACGGGAAATATAATTATGGGATTTTATCAGGCCGTAAGCTGGAAGATTTAAAAAGCGAAAGCCGGGAACTCGATAAACAAAGCGATAAGAAAAACCCCTATGATTTTGCCATTTGGAAAAAAGCGGACCCGGATCATATCATGCGATGGCCTTCAGATTGGGGAGAGGGTTTTCCTGGTTGGCACCTGGAATGCTCCGTGATGAGTACGCGGTACCTTGGTGAGGAATTTGATATTCACGGGGGCGGCATGGATCTGAAATTTCCCCACCACGAGTGCGAGATTGCCCAATCCAAGGCAGTACTTGGTAAGGATAGCGTGAAGTACTGGATGCACAACAACATGATTACCATTAACGGACAAAAAATGGGAAAATCGCTTGGGAATTTCATTACCCTTCAAGAATTTTTCACGGGTAAGCATGATCTTCTTGAAAAAGCCTATAGCCCCATGACCGTGCGGTTTTTCATTCTACAGGCCCATTACCGTGCCCCGCTTGATTTCTCGAACGGTGCGCTGGGGGCTGCCGAGAAAGGATTGGAAAGATTGTTTAACGGGATGGAAAACCTGGAAAAAATTAAGCCCCGGGAAAAATCTAGTTTCGACGTGGCTTCCATGGAAAAAGATTTTTACAGTGCCCTGAACGATGATTTAAATACCCCGGTTTTGTTGGCCCATGTATTTGATGGGATAAAAAAAATTAACCTGGCAGTGGAAGAAAAAGAAAACCTTGACAAGATAGACCTGGAAAAGCTGAAAAAGCTTTACGAGAGGTTTGTTCATGATATCCTGGGGTTGGAAAAAGAAGCAAAAGAAGATGCCGGGCTTAGTGCCGAGCTGGTTGACATGATCTTGCAAATCCGCCTTCAGGCTAAGGCCGATAAAAATTTCGCGCTTTCTGACAAAATCCGTGATGAATTGAATGCGAAAGGGGTTGAAGTAAAAGACAAGAAAGACGGTTTTGATTGGAAATTTAGGTAGCATTATTTTTTTGCGGAGGCGCAAAGACGCTAAGGGGGACAATGCTTTTGAATAGTAGCAAGAATTTTTCCTTAGCGTCTTTGCGCCTTCGCGTGAGCTTTTTTTCGCGAGATCCTGGTCTGCCTAGTATCTACCTGTCTTCCTCGGCTTTTTTCTTGGCGGGTTTGTCAAAATTATTGATCAATGGCAAGACGTATTCATAGGCCTTGTGGGTGGCTTCTTCCACGGACATTTCTTCTGTTTTTAGTTCCAAATCGGGGTTCTCGGGTGCTTCATAGGGCGATGAAATTCCTGAAAAGTTTTTGATTTTTCCCTCCCGGGCTTTCTTGTATAGGCCTTTCACGTCACGTTTCTCACAAACATCCAAGGGGGCATTGGTATATATTTCCACGAAATTTTTCTTGCCAATGATGCTCCTTGCCACGCTACGGATTTTTTGGGTAGGGCTAATAAAACTGCAAATGGTGATGATACCACAATCAATAAATAATTTCCCTATCTCGGCTATGCGGCGGATATTCTCGTAACGGTCTTCAACCGTGAAACCCAGGTTGTTGTTAATCCCGTTTCGGATTTTGTCACCGTCCAATATTTGGGTCAGGTAGCCATTCTCATGTAATTTTTTTTCCAGTTCGATGGCAATGGTAGTTTTTCCAGACCCGGATAAACCGGTAAACCAAAGTACCATCCCGTGTTGTTTCAATAGTTTTTCCTTGTCTTCCCTTTCCAGGATTTTATCGTGTTCAGGAAAAATGTTTAAATCGGCCGTTGTCATAATCGTTCTCTTGGGTTTTTAATTTCAGGATAAAATTAGCGTAATTGGATTGATTTTACACGGGTTTTAACAAGTTTTTTACCAATGTCCTCAAGCCTTCGTCATCCTTCACGTGAAAAGATTTAAGCCCCACTTTCTCCGCGGCCCGGGTATTGGTTTCTGAATCATCGATAAACAAGCTTTCCTTGGCCCCTAGACTGTTTTCGTCTAGGATTTGCTTGAAAATTTGCACATCGGGTTTTCTGCAATCCATCAAATGGCTGTAGTAAGCCTTTTCAAAAATGTGGCCGAAATGGGGCAATCCAAATTTATCATGTAGCAATGCAGAATAATGTTCCAGGTGAATTTCGTTGGTATTGCTTAATAAAAAAAGCCGGAATTTTTTGGCTAATTGTTCGAGCATTTCGATTTTTTCAGCCCGCAAATCAATAATCATGGAATTCCATGCATCCTTTATTTCCTTATCGATCAGTTGAGAGCCGGCCAAGCCCCGCAGTTGGTCAAAAAATTCTTTTCTCGTGATCGCGCCTGTTTCAAATTTTTCAAAAACCTGGTGTTGTTCGAGGGCATGATAAGTTTCGCCCAGGTTTTTAACCCCTATCCGTGAAAATTCGTCCACGGCTTTCTGGGGTTCTATGTCCAGGATGACGCCCCCGAGATCAAAAATGATATTTTTTATTTCCTTGTATTGCATAAGGGTGTAAAAATAGGATATTCTGGTTGAAAGAAAAGAAAAAATTTAATACTTTCGGCTTTTGCAAATCCATAATGTATGCGAGTATTTGGCCAGCATTATCAAACTATTTTTGTAAACCCCGAGGATCCCAAGATAATCCAGGTAATCGACCAGCGTCAATTGCCTTTTGATTTCGTTATCGAGGACTTGTATACCATGGAGGATGCCTATCGGGCAATCCGTGATATGCACGTGCGCGGGGCCCCTTTGATTGGGGTTACGGCAGCTTTCGGGATGTACCTTGCCATGCTTTCTTACAATGGAAAAGGAGATGTTAAAAATTATATTGGGAAATGTGCAGCGTACCTTAAATCTTCACGCCCCACGGCAATAAACTTGGAATATGCCGTAGACACTATCACGGGGGCTTTGCAAGGGGAATCCAGCACGGGCGAAATGACCATGAAAGCCTTGAAACTGGCCACCGACATGGCTGCGCGGGAAGTTGAATATAGTCGGCAAATAGGGGAACATGGAATGAAACTCATCGAGAAAATTGCCCGGGCAAAAAAGGGCAAGCCCGTGAACATCTTGACCCACTGCAATGCTGGTTGGCTGGCCTGTATTGACTACGGTACGGCCACGGCCCCCGTTTACAAGGCCCATCGAGTGGGCCTGCCCGTCCACGTGTGGGTAGACGAGACCCGCCCCCGCAACCAGGGTGCCCGGCTCACGGCATGGGAACTCGGGCAAGAAGGGGTGCCTCATACCATCATCCCCGACAATACCGGCGGGCATTTAATGCAACA
>CAZKIR010000371.1:0-4423 GCA_964552835.1 uncultured Bacteroidales bacterium | reverse complement strand
ACAGGTTGCCCGGGTCGATACGTTCCAACGACCAGCCGCCGTCGGCCTTATCTTCATCCTGGTACCAGGTACCACAGTACCCTACCCCACAGACCTGATGGCCATGCCTATCGAGGATGGCAAGGGCGCCTCCGCTGTTGCGCAGAACCGGGAATTTTTCCACCCCCACCACTTGCAAGCCCGTATCATAAAACGAAACGGCTTCCACGTCGCACAGCAAAACATGGCCGCCGGCGGGTACCGTGAAAGGGGGCAAAAGCCGGCGGCTGTCTTCTGCTTCAAGGGACAGCCCGGCAAGCCCTATTGCAAAAGGACGGCGGTTCACGAGTTCCACGTACTCGTAACCCGGCAAGGAAACCGGAGGGGATGGGTCGGCCATGATCTCGTTGATCACGATATCGTTGGGCCGCACGGGGTAATACCGGAAGCCCCTGGCCAGGCTGTCGACCTTGTTGCCGCAATAGTCCCCTACCCCTTTCACGGACAGGGAAAGGGTATCGCCCACGGGGAAAGGGGCCGGGAAACGCAAGGAAATTTCCGTGCCAAGGGCGCCCCCCAATGAAACGGAATCCGGCCATGAACCGTTAGAAAGCTGAAATTCCCACCCCTGGCTATCAAACTTTAATGGCCCGTCAAAACCGAGCAAAAGGCTGGAGGGCCCGGCCACCGACAAGGAAAGCCATGCCGGGGGAAGGGTGTCGGGGTTGTCACGGCGTACCGAGTTGGCCTGGCCGGGCGTGCCGCCCTTCACGTCTTCAGAGGCCTTCCAGTTGGTGGAACGGCCGCACAGGTTGCCCGGGTCGATACGTTCCAACGACCAGCCGCCGTCGGCCTTATCTTCGTCCTGGTACCAGGTACCACAGTACCCTACTTGATCTATTGTATCCCCCTCATTACTCAATAATATACATTGTTGCCCTGAGTTTCTTAAAGACGGGAACGAAGAGATTGGCACGAATGGTATCAAACTATCAAAATCCCGCACGGCCTCTTCCTCACAAAGAAGGACAAATCCTGCAGAATCAATGGCCATAGGGGGTAATTCACGTTCAATTGCACCCGAGGCAAACGACCATCTTTTGAGTTTTATCGCGTAAGGCAACCGACTTTTTAGCTCGATATACTCGTACCCCGGCAATCCGTTCACCGGAAAAGGATCGGCCATAATCTCATTAAAAATAATATCGTATTTTTCCGGCCGATAATACCGAAATGACAAGGTATCGGCCTTAGAAGGGTTTCCGCAATCATCTTCCAGGGAACTGAAAACCAGTTGGGACAATACATTCGTTGGAAAGCCAGGGTGAAAATGCAAGCGAAAGACATGGGAATTACCTGCTACTAAAATGATGGAGTCGAGAATAATGCCCTCGTGGGAAAAATAAAATTGCCCCTTTTGCAGGGACTTTCTAGCAATCCCTTCCGTGAATTCCAGTTGCAAGGTAGAAGAATCAAGCAAATGAAAAGAAACAAGCCGGGGCGGCAGGGTATCGATATTCGGCCGGTACACGGAATTCCGGTACCCGGGCGTGCCGCCGCTACTGTCTATGGCAGCCATCCAATTATTTTGCCCACTACACAGGTTATCCGGGTCAACCCGTTCCAATGACCAGCCACCCGAACGTTTATCATCATCTAACCAAGAAGGATCATATAAAAATGAATCAATAAGCAAGCCATTATCATTGTACAATTTTATCATCTCCCCACTGTTCTTTACGGAATACTTGCTTAATACCCCTTGTTTGCTAATCGAGTCAGGGTATGCCTCCAGGCCATTGTAGTCACATGCCAGGAATTCGCCATGAGGCTGAATTTTTCCGTCATAAAAATAACGGCTTTCTCCCCCGAGCTGCATTTTCCAATCTTTTACATCCACTTCGAAACCCGTACGGTTAACAAGTTCGATGTACTCGTGGTTTGGCAGGCCAACGGGCGGGCTTGGATCGGCCATGATCTCGTTTAAAACCACGTCTTGGTACCCTGGCACAAAATACGAAAAAGGAATGGTATCACTAATGATAGTGTCGCCCGATGGGGTAGTCAGCTTATCCATATAAATTTTATACCGGGCCTTGTTTTCAAAAGGTTTTTCAAAAAACAACTGCAGGCTTGTATCATCTGGGGTATAGTCTATATCAGAAGGAAAAACATTCCCGGGCAATAAACGGTAATTTTCATTTAGCCTTGCCGTGACGGTATCCAAACAATCCGAGAAAAAAAGGCAAACAGATTGGCTGGAATTTACTTGAAGGGAATGAAAGCTTGGCTTGACATAATATATTCCGATGGCCGTATCGGCCAACAAGTTACCTGAAACATCAGTCAACCCGCCAACCCGCATAGTATCCAGGCAACTGTCCTGCAAAGCTTCGCTAAAAGCCAGATGGACAATAGAATGAAGGGAATCCGTGAAAGAGAGCTGATATGGATGATGGCCTAATCTTGAAAAAATATAATGAAGGGGTGCTAAGGCCGTGGCAGAATCCATTTTTTCGGAATAAAAAATTTGTAAAGTATGGCCAGTAAGGACTTCAACACGTTCCACGCGGGGTTTCACGGTATCTCCGGCCGGGACCCCCACGTACAAATCATCAAACCATAATTTCTGGTCGGCCGAGGAAGTATACCGGTAATACAAACCAAAATGCCGGGGGTTAAAATTCAAGGGAGAGTCAAAAGAACCATTAAAAGCCGGCACCGTGTTTTCTGCAATAAATATTTTCAGATCCCAAGAAGAAGGGGGCACCAACTTAACGCGAAAAGTGGCCATTTGGTTTTTGCCCACTTCTTGCTGCCAATCAAAACCTGTTTCAAAAACTACCTCCAAATTTGTCCCTTCTTGCCGCCAACATTTTATCTTGTCATCATACCCCTCCAGGTTTACCCCCAGCACGAGGGCCGTATCGCTCATGTCAGGCCCCATGGTACCGGCATCGCCTGAAGAAGCAAAATAACATGCCCAGTGATTACTAGAGGACGGGTTATAATCGTACAATATTTTCCATTCCCACAACATAGAATCGCTTTCAAAATCAATTCCTGTTAAAGGATAACTTATCCTGTCGCGATCCGCTCCATCGTTATCAAAACCATGCTTTAAAGAATACCTGCCAGCCAGTGGTCCAGCAAAGGTTATTTCCCAACGATCAAGTGGGTTTTCAGCCCAGCCGGCCAACGAGCTATCTTCGAAAGAAACATGTACCTGGGCAGATAATGGCAGGCAAAAAATAAAGAAAAAGGGTAAAATTTTTTTCATGGGTGTTTTGCATATTAAAAAATACTATTTGCTCCTCTCGAACATCGCCATAACCAAAAAAAAGATTATGGTATAGGTTTTGAAAATAACTTCACGCTGTCAACTAAATCTGTTAAATTTCCATCAGAAAATCTCATTAACATGAAAAAACTAAATGGTGAATTTTATTATTGACATTTTTTTTCAACTTTTGCATTTTAAAATTCAAGATATAAAAAAATATTGAAAATCACCAAAAAAAAACAAATGAAAGTAGCAATCGTGGGCGCGAGTGGCGCTGTAGGCCAGGAATTCTTAAAAATACTGGATGAACGAAATTTTCCAATGCACGAGTTGGTCTTGTTCGGTTCATCCCGTAGCGCGGGAAAAAAATACATGTTTAAAGGAAAAGAGATTGTTGTAAAAGAACTGCAACACAACGACGACTTTAAAGATATTGACATAGCCCTTGTATCAGCGGGGGGCATTACTTCCAAGAAATTTGCCGAAACCATTACCAAGCACGGGGCCATCATGATTGATAACTCCAGTGCTTTTCGCATGGCAGAAGACGTACCGCTTGTAGTGCCAGAAGTGAACGCGGGAGATGCCCTCAAGGCGCCCCGCAAACTTATCGCAAACCCGAATTGCACGACCATCCAAATGGTTGTGGCCTTACAGGCAATCGAAAACCTAAGCCACATTACCAAAGTACACGTGGCCACCTACCAGGCTGCCAGCGGGGCCGGTGCGGCAGCCATGGACGAGTTGGGGACACAAACCCGCGAGATCATGGAAAACAAAAACCCCACGGTAGACAAATTCCAACACCAGTTGGCTTTTAACATCATCCCGCACGTGGACGTGTTCATGGAAAATGATTACAGTAAGGAAGAAATGAAAATGTACAACGAAACCCGCAAGATCATGCATTCTGATGTGTTGGTCAGTTCTACTTGCGTGCGCATACCCGTGATGCGGGCCCACTCCGAGGCCATATGGGTAGAAACCGAGGAGGCCCTTGACGTGATGGAGGTGAAAAAAGCCTTTGCCAATGCCCCGGGCATCAGCTTACAAGACGACCCAGCCAACAATATTTACCCCATGCCCTTGTTTGTAACAGACAAGGACGAAGTGTTCGTGGGCCGAATCCGCAAGGACCTGACCAACCCCAATGGCATCTCC
>CAZKIR010000370.1:0-4424 GCA_964552835.1 uncultured Bacteroidales bacterium | reverse complement strand
GCAATTTCGTATCTTTGCATTTAATATTTTATAAAGTTATGCGTATAAAAATCTTAATATTTTTTATTGCAGTGTTTATTTTGCTACCATTATTATATGGTCAAAATGAAGTTTCATCAAAAGAAAATAATTATCTTTTTGAGTTTTATTATTCACTCGAAAATATTGAAAACATCGATATAGATAAAAGTCGGGTTGGCTCTCATTATTTAGGAAAAGATATAGCGATAAAAGAAATAAAAGTTCAAAAGTTATATACATATACAATTAAAGGATCCCCTACATCACCTGGCACGAAAACCAACGTGACAAAACCTGAAATTTTTTACTCTGTAAAAAAAGCTAACCGTTATTTAAAAAAAGCACTTAGAAAAAATAAAATATTAGAAAAAGAAGCAAAATCCAAATACAATAATATTCTCGATATCGCGATCACCGTATATGATAAAAATACAAAAGAATTAGAAAAGTATTTTAGCCAATATAGAAAAAAAGAAAAAATATTTCTGGCTTTTCAAAAAATCAAATTGATTAAACAATAATCCAAAAAAATAATTTCCATTTTCCTAAATGTGTTAATAATACATTTTTTCTAAAGGACGATGGGAGGCATTATTATAAAAAAATGGCTTTTCGCCAGTCTACCCTGGGCTGAGAAGCCATTTGATTTTTTCATCGGTTTCCATCACCGCCCGGCGGCGGTGGCGGCGGGGGCGGATCTTCGTCATCAGGGGAAAACATCCACCCTAGCTTGTACCCAAGTAATTTAATTGTTGTTTTCATACGCCATATATTTTAATTATATGATTATACCAAGATAACAAAAAAAATGAAGAAATATGTTATTTTTGGGTTAATTCTATTATAGTATCGTTTAACGGGGGCAATTGCTGATATATGATGAGGTTTTTTTTTACCCTTTTCCTTATAGTATGTTTTATTAAGGTATACCCGCGTACCAATGCTTCCGTGGACAAGGATGTCAACATCCTGCCCGAAACATCTTATCAAACAATAGCCAGTAGTAAAAAAATCCCCGCCCACCCGGTTGATTCAATAGAAATAATGAAAATGTATACCAAAAAGGGGACTGGCATGTATAATAACAAACAGTATCAAGAGGCCCTAAATTATTTCGGTAAGGCTTTACTAATCGCCGGGCGCGTTGAACATACCAGGCTTATTATTGAAAACAGGTACTGCCTGGCCATAACGAACAGTTGTTTAGGGAATTTCACGAATGCACTGGCCTCGTTCAACCTTATCGACTCTATCTTAAAAGCACACCCGGGATATGAAAATTATTATCCAGGCTACATCTCCATGGGAAAAGCGTATATTTACAAGAAACTAAACCAATTTGACAAGTCCCTGCAATACTACAAGAAAGCCAATTCATTATTACAAGATGGTTCATCAAGAAACTATCTTGAAAATATTGCCAACAATTACATTTCCATGGGCAATATTCATAAATTCACTTACCAATATAAAAAAGCCATAAGCTTTTACCAGATGGCCCTTGACATTTTAATGAAAAAGGAAGCACTAAACAAAGCTTCTATATCCAATATATACAATAACCTGGGCAATACCTATATTAGCGCGTACGGCCAGCCTTATAAAGCCATCGAATATTATAATACATCCATTTTTTACAAAAAACAAATTCCTAATGAATTACTGGGAAACGTTTATAAAAACCTTGCAAACACGCACTATAAAACCGGTAATTACCAGAAAGCCTCCGTGTATTTCAAAAAAGCGGAAAAAGACTATGTCCAAAAATTTGGCACAGGGTATTATAAACTGATTGATTTGTATAATAACATGGCTGCCAATTCCCTGGACAATAAAGATGCTTCAGCCGCGGGAAAATATTTAACAAAAGCTGATAGTTTAATCCAGGAACTTGAATACCAGAAACCCGATTTTACCTCGGAATACTATTACTTGAAAAGCCGCTACGAGTTTGCCCTTCATGAAAATTATGAAAAGGCGCTCCATCATGCACAACAATCCATTATCCCCCTTACCATATCCTTCAAGGCCACATCATATCACGAAAACCCCGCCCCGGAGCAGGTGAACGAGAAATCCAGGGTGTTTGCCTACTTGAAATGGAAAGCAGGATTGCTTGAAAAATATTATTACCAAAGCGGTGCGTTGGAATTATTAAAGGCAAGCCTCGAAACCTATATATTAGCCAGTAAGGTACTAAACCGCGTCCGGCTAGGGCAAAGCCTTTTCGAGGACAAATTACGGTTAGGGAATTCAATGGCCGGGCTCTTTGATGCCATGATGGAAACAGCATTTTCGCTTTATAAACTTACCGGGGATAAAAAATATATCGAGCAAGCTTTTATTATTTCAGAACAAGCCCGGTATTTCATCCTTACCGCCGCGATACATCACGAGGAAGCCAAAAAAATCGGGAATATCCCCGATAGCCTTTTATATCAAGAAACTAAAATGGAAAACCAAATTGCCCGGAAAAAAGAATTGATCGGGCAATTTCAAAGATCCCCGGGCCAAAATATCGTGAAACAACAAAAACTCGAGAAAGAACTCTTCCAACTTAACATGAAAAGGGACGAGTTGGTTTCCTTATACGGGCAAAAATACCCATTGTACCACGAGATAAAGTTTAGCATGGATTACCCTGGAGTATATACAGTTCAAAAACACCTCCCGCGTAACGAAAGCCTGTTGGAATACTACCTGAATGATTCTGTATTGTATACCTTCCTGCTTTCCAGGAAACATACTTTGTTCCTGCACCAGGCAATTGACAGCTCTTTTTATGAGAACGTGGCCACCGTGAGGGAACACGTGCAATCTTACCACATGGCCAATCATTCGATAAAGTCGCTAGGGCAATTCGCGCAAGCCTCCCATGCCCTTTACAACATATTACTTAAACCCATGAAGGACAAACTAAACCATGATTTAATCATTGTCCCGCATGGGGATTTGCACTTTATTCCTTTTGAAACCCTTTTACAATCCCCTGAAAACAATATAAGTTACCGGGATCTAAATTATTTAATCCATGATCATAACCCGCGATATGCTTATTCCGCGAAACTTTTACTAAAGAGTATCTTGAAAGAAAAAAACGCGAAATCAGAAGGCTTAATAGCGTTCGGACCCTCATATAATCACGACAAAATCATGGAAAGGCCATCCAACCGTGCCACTGACGTGATATATGAAAAGCTTCCCCCGTTAAAGGGCGTGGAGCAGGAAATTACAGCGATATCACGATATTATCAAAGTTCGCTTTACATGGGCAATAAGGCCACTGAAACTTGCTTTAAAAAAAATGCAGGCAGTTCACGCCTCATCCACCTGGCCATGCATTCATGGATAGACCGTGAAAACCCCATGTATTCAAAATTGCTCTTTGCCAGGGATTCTGTTCCTGATGAAGATGGCCTTCTCAATGTCCACGAAATATATAATTTATCATTGCAGGCTTCCCTGGTTACCTTGAGCGCTTGCAACACGGGGTTTGGCAAACTAGAAAAAGGGGAAGGCGTGATGAATATCGCGTCAGGTTTCATCCAGGCGGGTTGTTCTGATATCGTGTATACCTTGTGGCCTATAGAAGACCATTCAACGGCCCGTTTAATGAAGTTTTTTTACAAGAAACTCTCCGGGGGATCCCGTGTTTCGCAAGCCCTTCGTGAAGCGAAACTGGATTTCCTGGAAATGGCCGATCCCCTTGAAGCCCATCCTTATTTTTGGGCAGGTTTTCTTAGCATGGGCAAGAATAATCCTGTTCAAGGCCTTAACACCCTAAATATATTGGCTTATTCATTGCCCGGGTTTTTAATCCTGGTTTTTTTACTTTTTTTGACAAAGAGAAAACTACCAAAAGGAGTGGAGGGGTATAATAGGCATAAATCCAGGTACTAATAATTAAATCGTTACAATAAATCATGACAGCTATGCTTTTAGCGTCCATTATTGTTATTTCCGGCCATTTTTCCTACTTTTGGCTTCGTGATGTTTGTAGACAGATATTAACCTTTTGTACCCATGATGGACCGTTTAATTGAAAAATTTAAAAATTATCGCAAGGGAAAATACCTTGGGCTAAGCTACCAACACCAGTATGCTTTCGTGGGCATCGGTTCGCATAGCTTGCAAAACTTGTACCCGGTAATACAATACCTGGGCATCCCGCTAAAATATATCGTGACCCGGTCCAAAGAAAATGCCGCCAGGGTGGATAAACGCTTCCCGGGCATCACCGGCACCAATGAACTTGATAAAGTATTAAACGATAACGGGGTAAAAGGGATTTTTATATGCGCGAACCCCAAGGCCCATTACCAGCTAGTGAAAAAAGCCCTTGAAAACGACAAATGGGTTTTTGTCGAGAAACCCCCTTGCACCAGCAGCAAAGAATTATCAGA